>JAZLAL010000078.1:0-17500 GCA_045613185.1 Bacteroidales bacterium
GTTGAAATCAGTCTCATTTTTGATGAAGTCTTGGTATTTCTTCTTTGTCTTGTATACAGCGATTATCAAGTGGATGTGATTAGGCATTACAACATAAGACAAGATGTCGGAGTCTTGTAATGAAGAATTCATTTTGTTGATATAGGAGTCTGTATAACGACCCAATTGAGAAAAGCACATTTTCTTATCATAAATTTCGCCAAAATAATGTTCTCTTTTTTCGGTACATATTGTGATGAAATAATATCCGCAATTGTAATCGTGCCAGTAAGCTCTTGCTGACGGAATCCTGTATTTATTTCTGAAAAGGTCATTTCCCATAAATTCTAATTTTTGATTTTGACGGCGAAAATAACTATTCATTTTCAAATAGAAAAGTTAAAAAATGTTAAAATTTTTTTTTGTAGAGACGCGTCAATGTATCCTGCAAAAAAATAAAGAAACATTGATACGTCTCATGGAAATAGGGGATGCGTTGTTGTTTTTTGAGACGTGTCAATGCGTTTTATGGCATGTTGCATTGACGCGTCTCTACAGGGAACGAATCTTTTTTTACACGTTGCGTTAGGGATTGGAGCGGCATCCTTTGCGAGCGGGAACGGGAACGAGAATTGGGAACGGGATTTGGGTACGGGGAATGGGAATGGGATTCAGGGACAGATTTTTTTGAGCGAGGAGAAATGAGGCGAGCAAAGATATAGCGGAAAGCCCGACGCGTAGCGGAACGCCCAAATGAATTAACAATTAACAGATAAATTGTTGTCATTGGTTTATAAACCATTCATCCTTGAAATTAACCAGATATACTTTTTCTTTGGCGCGGGTGATGGCGGTGTAAAGCCAACGGAGGTCTGATAATTCTAAAGTGGTTTCATCAGGAAGATATGGTGCTTCCACGAAGACGTTGTTCCATTGTCCGCCTTGTGTCTTGTGACATGTCAATGCGTAGCCGAACTTAACTTGTAAGGCGTTATAATATGGATTTTCTTTCATAGCTTTACGGCGGTCAGAAGCTCGCGGAATATCCATATAATCTTCTTCAACGGCTTGATATAGTCGTTTAGCTTCTTCATTTGTGAGGGCAGGGGAGTCGCTGTATAATGTTTCCATTATTATCTTTACAGAAAGATTAGGCGCATCTTCATAATCTGTAAGTTGAATGTCGACATCGGCGAAGTGGAAACCATACATCTCCTCGAATTTGTTGATTCTAGTGATTTCAATCATGTCGCCATTGGCGAGGAATGTTATCTGGCTGTTGGCTGTTGGCTGTTGGCTGTTGGCTGTTGGCTGCTGGCTATTGGGTGCTGGTTGCTGACCGCTCCAATAATAGTTATTCTTCACAATCATAAGCTTGTCGCCGGTGGAGAGTTCGCCTTCTTCTTGAAGAATTCTGCTTCTGATGGCTTGGTTGAACATATTGGCTCTCTTGTTGGAACGGCAAATGACAACAGCTTCGTTGTTGTTTCTTTTGTCGCCAAAACTTTCCCACAGCAACTCTTCAAACGACATCGGATCGATTTTAACAATATTGTCAAAGTTTTTAATGTCTAATAAAGGCAATTGATACATATCGGATTCGCTCATTGCCCATTGCTCATTTCCCATTGCAATTTTATTCCTGATTTCAGTAGCATTATACAATATTCCCGAATCCAAGGCTTGACGCATGACTTCTTTCATTTCGAATGTAGCGAGAGTAAGGTCGAAGCTGTTTTTCAAGATGTTGAAGTCCATTGCGGGTGAGATTTCGAGTCCGACGGGCGGCAGCTGAGCGGAATCTCCGATGAGCAGAAGTTTGCAACAGCTGCCGCTGAAGACGTATTCTATCAAGTCGTCGAGAAGCGAACGCGACCAGGAATAGCCGTCGCCTTGGTCAGAAATCATAGAACTTTCATCGACGATGAAGATGGTGTTTTTTGCTTTGTTTTCAGCTCTTGTCATACGCAGTTCTCCGTTTGCAACAGCTTGAAAACGATATAGTTTTCTATGTAAAGTAGATGCTGGTTTTCCTGTGTAATTGCTTATGACTTTTGCGGCTCTTCCTGTTGGTGCTAGCATCTGGTATCGCATGCCGATGCTTGGCAATGTTTTTACTAAAGTCGAGACTAAAGTAGTTTTTCCAGTACCAGCGTAACCTCTTAAAAGATAGACAGGTCTTTCTTTTTCTGTTAGGATAAATGCTGCTAGATGATATAAAACTTTGGCCTGACCTTCGGTAGGTGTGAAGCCAAAATTCCTTAAAAGAATGTTAAATAATGTATTTCTATCCATAATAATTAAGATTAGAATGGATAACCGATACCGAAGTTAAGTATGAAGTCTTTGAAGCGTAACTTACTGATTCTCCATCGTTCGCCTTCAGGATAAGCAGGGTTTACTATAGGAGCGGCGGCATCGAGACGGAAGAGGAAGAATGAAAAGTCGAAACGTAAGCCAATACCAGCATCAGCTGCGAGTTGTTTGTAGAAAGTGTTGAATTTAAACTGACCTCCGACGAAAGTCTCACTTTCTCTCATTGTCCAGATGTTACCTATATCGGTGAAGATAGCACCTTTGATGAAACTGTGAATTGGGAAACGATATTCTAGGTTGAATTCTAATTGAATATCACCGATACGTTCAATATTAAGATTGTCGGGGTTACTGAATGTTCCAGGGCCTAATTCACGGAACTGCCATCCTCTCATACCATTAGAACCGCCAGCGTAGAAACTTTTTTCAAAAGGCATGTCGTTGGAGTTTCCGTATGGAATTCCAGCGCCCAACATGAATCGCGTTGCAATCTGATTTTCTCCATATACATATTTAAAATATCTGAAGTCGAATGCAAAACGAATGTATTGTGCATATCTGATACCTAAAATTTCATGATAGTTGTCGATGGTCTTAATAGCCGATGTGTTATTGAAAGCAGATAACAGATTGCCGCTTGATTGGATGTTGGCTTTGAAATAGAAGAAGTCTTTTAAAAATCTAACATTTTGGTTGTTATATATATATGTATAGTCTAGACCGAAAATCAAGTGGCTTGTGTATTGGTCTTTGATACGTTGATTTGTTTCTTGTTCTAAAATAGCTTCGAATGCTGGGGTAGGTTCGACTTTAACGCTATTAAGTGTTATTGGAGAGAAAATATGTTGCTCATATTTGTTTTTCATCCAGTTGTAACCGAATGTAAGAAGTGTGATTTGTCTTGTATAAATAGGTCTTGCTTGTAAACTGTAACCTACTGTTAATGTTGTTCTTGGCTGATATTCTTTGGCGAAGTTTTTTAATTTTATAGGACTTAAGAATTTAGGAAAGAAAATACTAGCATCAACACCGAATTCTCTAGTGTTAAAAAGACTTGTATTACCGTCATTATCAAGTACCGACTGTGCTTGGGTACCAGCTCTAAGGCTTATATTGAAAACTTCAGACCCTTTGAAAATGTTTTTGTTACGATAAGTGAAACTGCCAAGTATGCCTAAGTCGCCACTGGAATTAGTTCCTTCTAACTGTAAACTATAATAATTTACTTTAGTTCTGTTAAGGACTATGTTACAGTTTAGAAGATTGATGCTATCATTATCATTTTCAATAGGTTCAAAGTCTATATTGTTGTGATTGTATATTTTTAAGTTATTAAGAGCTTTGTAAGTTTGTGTAACTTGATGGAAATTGTATAGGCTGCCAGTTTGAATCTGGATTATATGATCGAATGTTTTAAATCTTATTTTAGGATTTTCATCATAAATGAAATAATATGTTTCATTGCCCCAATGCTTGTTTAACTCGAATGTGTATTGAGTTGTGTCAGCTTTAACATTATTAAGTAAGTTGCCTTTTGGATATATATATATGTTGTTGATTTTGTATTGCTTATGGTTTATGTTTTTTTGTGTTGATGGATCTAATACATTATCTATTCTTATGTTAATATTGGCTTTTCTGTTATTGAAATTGGTATCTACTTCCATAAAGATATAATCTTTTGTGAAATAGAAATAACCATTATTTTTTAGGTGTTCTGTTATCAGATCGCGTTCGTCATCTAAGTTAAAAGCGTTATAGATTTCACCTTTTTTTACAGGTAAAGTTTCTTCTATTTCTTTGACGTAATGATAGATAACGCTATCACTTATTTTATATGATATACTATCGACAATGTACGGTTTTGCTGGATATATGCCATAATAAACTTTAGAAATACCTCTCTTGTTTTTAATTTCAGTTGATATTCCAGAATTGAAATAGCCAACATCATTCAAATACTTGCTGATTTGAACGACGGAATTTTCTTTCATATCATTGTTGAAATATACAGGTTTTTCGCCAATGTTTTTGTTTATCCATCCTATAAATTTTTTGTCTTTTTTCTTGTCAGTTTTGTAATAGACCCATGTAAGAGGCATGAGTCCAAGAAACTTAGGATTGGAAGCTTGTGTAATGCAAGAAGAGATGTCGGATTTAGTAAAGTCGACGTCTTGGGAATGTATCTCTACTACATTGTTTTTCAATATCATTTCGCCTTCTGGTATATGCTTTCTGATGGAACATGATACGAATGAAGTAATCATGAAGCATAATAAAATGATATTTAAAAAAACTCTGCGCACAATATCCAATTTTTTACAAAAATATAATTTTTTTTTCTAAATTTTATGGGCAAAATTCTTAATTATTAAACAACTTCAGCTACTGTAAAGTTGCTGCCACCAACAAATACTAAGTCACCTTCTTTTGCATTTTCCAATGCTGTTGAATAAGCGTGACGGACAGAGTCGTAGATTTTTCCATTGAGTCCGCAATTAGTAGCTTTTTCTGCTAAAATATTGACACTTAGTCCTCTAGGAATATCAGCTTTACAGAAGTAATATTCTGCATCTTTTGGTAATAATTGTAATATACCGTCAATGTCTTTGTCGTTGACGACGCTTAATACAAAATGTAGCTTATTGTATTTTGTCTCTGCTAGTTGTTTGTTTACTTCATTGATGCCAGCCACATTATGTCCAGTGTCGGCTATTGCCAATGGATTTCTATTTATGACTTGCCATCTTCCCATCAAGCCTGTGTTTTTTATTACATTAGCTAAACCATTGATAATGTGAGTGTCATCTATCTTGAATGATTCTTTTAAAATATCTAATGCACAAATTACGGTGGCTAGGTTTTTCTTTTGGTAATTTCCTAATAATGGATATTTTACGTCTTTAAGATATGTGGTTTCGTTTTTATATATGTCGAATTTCTGATATTCGATAGAGTAGGTGTTATCTTTTCTGCAATCCATTATTTGGTCGGCAAAGAAGATAGGACTGTTTTTTTCTTTAGCGGTATTGATGAATACGTTTTTGCTATCTTTTTGAGTTTCACCGATAACAATTGGAGTTTCTGGTTTAATGATACCAGCTTTTTCAGTAGCGATTTGTTCTTCATTTTCGCCTAAGAATTTAACATGGTCTAAAGAGATGTTTGTTATTACACATAATTCAGGCTTAATGACGTTTGTTGAGTCGAGGCGTCCACCCATTCCGACTTCGATGATAGCGATGTCGACTTTTTCTTTTCTGAAATAATCGAAAGCCATTGCCACTGTCATTTCGAAGAATGAAAGTTCTAGTTCTTCTAATTTATCTTTATGTTTTTCAATGAAATCAACGACATCATTTTCAGGAATCATTTCTCCGTTGATGCGGATTCGTTCTCTGAAATCGCGGAGGTGAGGAGAAGTGTAGAGTCCAGTTTTGTAGCCAGCTTCCTGGAATACAGAAGCCAATGAATGAGATGTGCTGCCTTTGCCATTTGTGCCGGCGATATGTATCGATTTGAAACTATCTTGTGGATTGTCGAGGTAGTTTATAATTTCTATAGTTGTGTTGAGGTCTGCTTTGTATGCTGAAGCGCCAATGCGTTGATACATAGGCAGCTTGTTGAACATCCAATTTAAAGTTTCATTATAATTCATGTCGTTTTATTTTTATTGTCTGATGATGAAAGTGTATGTTATGGTTCCTTTTTGTAATTCAGCTGCATTTTCATCTTTATTGAAAATGGAATTTTTGGCAGCTTGTAGAGCAGAAGCGCGCATTGCGGAATTTGTCGTTGTTGTTCCTTTTCCTATTTCAGTTCTTTGTACGCGGCCTTCTTTGTCGACCCAGATGTCAACGACGATTTTGGCTTCTTCGCTGAAGTCTTTGCTAGGAGATGAGATGCTTTTTGCACCACGACCGCCTAAGTCATAGGCTGGACCACCTCCGCTGCCGCCATTGCCTTCATATCTGTCGATATCTTTCAAGCCATTAGGTGAACCTTGAATGCCTCCTGGTTGCGTGTTTCCTTCTGATGAACTTTCTGTGTTGTTCTTTGGAGCTTGAAACATAGCCCTTTGATTAACAACAGGTTTCTCTTCAGGTTTTTCTTCTACAGCTTCCTCAATTTTTTCAACTTCCTTAGGCTCTTCAGGTTCCTTAACTTCCTCTGGTTCTTTAACTTCTTCGTTTATACTTGGCATTTCTTCATCTTCACTTAAAATGTCTTCAGTGCTTTCGCTTGGTGCTTCTTGTTGTTCTACAACTTTAGGCGTTTCAGGAATTGGTTGGCTCGCAATCTTTTCGCTTTCCATTCCCAATCCTTGAGCATACATTCCTAAATTGACTTCAACACCAGCTTCGCCAGGTAGTGGGAGAGGAGTTCTGAAACATAAAGTGAAAAGCAGAATGAGTGCTATCGCATGGAATGCAATAGTCATAACAATTCCGAATAACTTATGTTTGTTTTTATTTGTCATTTTTTATTTGATGTAGCTAACAAAACTTTATGTTTATTATCGGTTTCTTTGTTGATTTCATTGACAGCGTCAATAATATTTACAATATGTTGAACAGCAACGGTTTTATCTGAACGAATAACAACAGTGCCTTCAATTTGATTTGCTAATTCAGCATGAATTTTAGCTTGCAATTCAGTTTCATTTACACGAGTTTCACCTACATAATATTGGTTTCTCTCGTCAACGTAAACAGTTATTGTTTGCTTTGACATGGTTTTGCTATTGCTTGAAGGAAGCAATAATTTTATAGCGTTCGGTGCAACTAATGTTGATGTTAACATAAAGAAAATCAACAAGAGAAAGACCAAATCCGACATTGATGACGAATTGAAGTCTATCTTTCTTTTATTTCTAGATTTTATTGCCATAGTTTTTTGAATTTACAATGTACAATTAACAATTATATTTCATAACTATTAATTGTCAATTATTTAAGCTGGTTCATTTAATACGTCCATAAATTCGATGCTCTTACTTTCAAGTAAGTTGACAACCTTGTCAATCTTAGCAACGATGATATTATAGAAAATATAAGCGAGGATACCGACGAATAAACCACCTACTGTTGTTACCATAGCTTCGTAAATACCTGCAGAAAGTAATTCAATATCAATATTATTGCCAGCCATAGACATGTCATAGAAAGCACGAATCATACCTGTTACAGTACCAAGGAAACCGAGCATAGGAGCTGCGCCAGAAATCATACCGATCAAAGCGACACCTTTTTCCAACTTGCTTACTTCAACATTGCCGACGTTTTCAATAGCTGTCTGTATGTCGTTAAGTGGCTTTCCGATACGAGATATACCTTTTTCAATCATTCGCGAAATAGAAGTGTCAGTTTGTTTACACAAATCCTTAGCTTCTTCTAATTTGCCTTCAATCATGAAGTTACGAATTAAATTCATGAAATTGTCGTCTCTTTTTGAGGCTTTGTTGATAGTTATAAATCTTTCACAGAAAATGTAAACAGCGATTATAGAGAAAATTGCGAGTACTACCATAATCCAGCCACCTTCTTTGGCTAATTCCCATAATGATAATCTGATTTCTTCTGCTTCTGGAGATGCAACTGCTACGTTTGTAGCTTGAATAAGAATGCTTAATAAATTCATGTTTTTTTATTTTTTAACTTTTAATTATTATTAACTTAATCTTTTTTAAAATATTATAATTATTGTGGCAAACAAATATTTCCTGAAGAACTATCTGAATATGCGCCTGTTACAGATGACAATACATTGATTTTTCCTTCCATTTTCAATGTTCCCAAGAATGCAAAAATCAAGGCTTCTTTATAATCGATGATCATTGTGTCTGGAATTATTATCTCGTGTTTGCTCAATTCTCTTATGCGTTCTATCAAGTAATTGTTTTTCGCGCCTCCGCCTGTGATGAGCATTTTTGATGGCTCTAGAGAATTTGTAGCTTTAGCAATTTGATAAGCAATGTGTTCTGTTGCGGTTGCCAATAAATCTTTTATTGGTAAAGATGAATTATCAATGATTTCATGTTGAAATTCTTCGAAGAATTCTCTGCCTAAAGATTTAGGAGAAGATTTTTCGTAATAAGAATTGTCGTTAAAAATATTTAACAACTCTTGATTTATAGAACCTTGACGAGCAAAGTTGCCATTGTTATCATAATCGTAGCCTAATTTATTGGCAAGATAATTCAACATCTGGTTTGCCATGCAAATGTCGTATGCGATGCGTTTGTTGTCAACGTCATATGAAACATTAGCTATTCCGCCAATATTTAAACATATTGGAAAATCGGCAAAGAGATATTTGTCGCCAATAGGGACCAAAGGCGCGCCTTGTCCACCTTTTTTTACGTCTTCTGTTCGGAAATCATTGATTGTCACGATACCTGTTGCGTTTGCTATTTCTTGGCCATTGCCAATTTGCAAGGTATATGACTTTTCAGGCATATGGAAAATTGTATGTCCGTGAGAAGCGATTAACTTAGGGTCAAATTCGTATTTCTTGATAAATTTCTTTGTTATATTACCAAGATATTTTCCATATTCTATATCTAACTTTTTTAATTCAGATTCGTTTTTATTAAATGCTTCGGACAATTTGTTTTTCCATTCTTCAGTATATGGAATATTGCCAGCTTCAACGATTTGAAAGAACCATTTTTTATTGTCGTGGCTGAAATTGACATATGCAATATCAACTCCATCGAGTGAACTTCCTGACATTAAACCTATTACTTTAAAATCTCTCATGATTATAAAATATTAATGATTTTTTCCAAATGAATGCTATGAGAACCCTTAACCAATATTTTCATTCCGGAAATCTCATTTTGATTTATATGATTGATTAGTTCGTCGACATTTGAGAAAGAAACGAAGTCGCAATTGACTTTGTAGAATTCGCTTCCAACAAGGATGACATTATAGAAACCGAGTTTCTTGACAAGATCCAATATTTCTTGATGTTCGTTCAACGACTCATTTCCTAGTTCTCTCATATCACCTAATATTAATAGGTGATTGTTGTCACTTATATTTCTGAAATTTTTAATGGAGTTGGACATGCTTACAGGATTTGCGTTGTAAGCATCCATGACGATTTCATTTTTTTCAGTTTTGATGAATTGGGAACGGTTGTTAGTAGGGGAGTAGTTTTCTAAAGCTTTGATTATTAAATCTTGACTTATGTTAAAATGGCAGCCCACTGTTATAGCAGCCATGACATTTTCAAAATTATAATCGCCGACGAGTTTGGTGTTGATTATATTATTGTTCCAGCTTATTGAAAGGTAAGGATTTGATGATAATATAGATGCGTGATAATCGGCATTATCATCTTTTCCATATTTGACGTTTGTTAAGTCGTGAGCTAGTTCTTTCAACAGATTGTTGTCGTTATTTAAAAATACCTTTCCGTTTGTATTTCTTAGATAATCATACAATTCGTTTTTTGTTTTAACAACGCCTTCGAAACTGCCGAAGCCTTCTATATGAGCTTTTCCTATATTTGTTATTATGCCGAAATTAGGTTGCGCCAATGAGCACAACAATTCAATTTCTTTAGGATGATTTGCGCCCATTTCCACAACAGCGATCTCTGTATCTGGTTTTATTTGAAGCAAAGTCAATGGAACACCGAGGTGGTTGTTAAAATTACCTTGAGTATAGATGATATTGTATTTTTGAGACAATACAGTGGCAACCAGTTCCTTAGTGGTCGTTTTGCCATTGGTTCCCGTAATTCCGATTATCGGAGTGTTACATTTTTCTCTATGTAATTTTGCTAATTCTTGAAGTGTAGTCAAACTATCATCAACGATAAATAGTCTTTCGTGAGGAGGGAGGTCTTTACGATCGGCTATGACGCATGCAGCGATATTGTCTTTTGCTACTTGGTATGCGAAGTCGTTGCCGTCGAAATGTTCGCCTTTAAGAGCAACGAATACGCAGCCAGGTTCGATTTTTCTGCTATCGGTTGTGACGATATATTTTTCAGAATACAGCTGATATATTTTTTCGATAATCTTCATTATTAGACCAAAAAAAAGCCGTCTTTTTTATGACGGCTTACATTATATAAGGTGAATTACTTATTTTGCTAATGCACTGCCAATTTTATTCATGGCGCATCTGAAACCAACTGTTGAAGAGCATGTATCTTCTTCCATAAATCTACGTACAGAAGGACTTAAGTAGTAAGGACCATCAGCCCAAGAACCGCCTTTGTAAACGCGTGATTTGTCTGAAATTAAAGTTGTCTTTCCATAGTCATACATTTGAGCTGTATATTTTTCTGGAGATTCTGTTCTGTTAGTCCAGTCATTGCTTTCTTGTATGATTGACATATAGTCACCATCGTTGAAGTTTAATGAATAAGCGTCTTCACGGATTGGGTCGATTGAATCGTTTTCAGTGTTGCCTGAGAACAAGTCATTTGCGAAAACATCACCACGGAATGGGTTATGATCGTAGAAGTCTTCGTAAGAAAGAGGACGATAAACGTCGAGTACCCATTCAGAAACGTTACCAGCCATGTTGTATAAACCGAAGTCATTTGGCCAATAAGAGATTACAGGAGCTGGGAATGTAGCACCATCGTTCAAGCTACCAGCGATACCCATATAGTCACCATTACCTCTTTTGAAGTTAGCGACGAAAGTGCCCATATAATCAGGATGATTTGATCTCAAACCATTTGTGTTCCATGGATAAACTTTACGTTCTACGATATTTTCGTTTACAGTGTTACCGATAAGACCTAAAGCTGCATATTCCCATTCTGCTTCTGTTGGGAGTCTGTATTTAGGAAGGAGGATACCGTCTTCCATTTGTATTTTACGATTACCTTCTTGGTCGAGACTTGTCTTGCTGCTTTTGATTGTTTCTTCTTCTGTTTCAACAACTTCACCTTCTGCTACAGTATTTTCTGTATCATTGTCGCCATTGATAGCGCCAGTGTATTTGCCAGCCAAATAAGCTTCAGTGCTGAAGTGATAGTCTTTTGTTTGGTTGTTGTTGTATGATAAGATACCAGCATCAACTAATAATTTTTCGTTAACCCTGTCTGAACGCCATAATGCATAGTCGTTTGCTTGTTTCCAAGACACACCAACAACTGGATAATCTCTATATGCAGGGTGACGGAAATAAATTTCAACCATTGGTTCGTTGTATGACAATGAAGTACGCCATACTGTTGTGTCTGGAAGAGCTTTTGCGATAACTTCAGGATAGTCGCTACCGTATACTCTTGTCAACCAGTGGATATATTCGAGATAATCCAAGTTGCTAACTTCTGTTTGATCCATGAAGAATGAAGAAACAGTAACTTTTCTAGGGCTATTGTTCCATTCGTAATAGACGTTTTCAACAGTGGATCCCATTGTGAATGTACCACCTTCGATTGCAACAAGTCCAGGACCTGTGATTTGCTCTGGAGAATCTATGATATAAAAACCTCCATTTTCATCATCATTATACTTCCAACCTGTTGTGCGTGATGATTGATTACTGCTCTTACATGATACTAACAAAAAACCTACGAATAATAATGTTAGTAATGACTTGATACTAAATTTCTTGCGCATTATTTTAATTTTTAACTATTTATCTAAAACTCTAAAAAAAACACAATATTGTTTCAGTCAAAACAAAGTTTGATTTCAGTTTGCAATTATACGGATTTTTTTTTAATTATTAAGCAGAAATATAATTTTTTTATAATGTTTTTAATAATAAATCATTGATGAATTCGTTGACCTTTTGGTATATTTGCAAAATGCTTTTTAAATGGAAAATATGAATATAAATAATTGTACTATAAAGTCATATGTATTTTTGCTTTTTCTTTGTCTGAATGCTGTTGCTTTAAAAGCTCAGAATTTTACTTCTTTTTCTGTTGAAATGGTGTGGAAAGGCATTGATAATGTTATTGTTAATGGTGATACTATTAAGTGTGTGTCTTTTGAAAATGCTGCTGATGACGATTATTTTGATGAAGAAAATCCTTTGTACAGAACAACTTTTCCTATCTATTCCGACGAGGTTGAAATAGATCTTCATGTCGATAATTTTAATTATGAAAAGGTACCTGAAGATGAGCTGTTTTTTTTGAAAGACATTTCAGACACTATACCTTTATATAATTACTATATAAAATCTTCTCGCGATGATCATAATCTTTGTTTTGAGATAAATCCGTTTTTTAAGATTGAAAATGTAGCAATGCGACTTTTGTCGTGTGATGTGCATTATTCTTTGAAAAGTGCGAAAAGAAATAAAGCCTATTATTCGAAAGAAAATTCTGTTTTGGCTTCGGGAAAATGGTATAAAATGTCGTTGTCATCAACGGGAATGTACAAGATAACTTATGCTGAACTTTCTTCTATGGGCGTGCCAGTCGCTTCTATAAATCCTAAAAATATAAGACTGTATCATAATGGCGGAGGTGTGTTGCCTGTGATTAACAGTGAAAAACGCCATGATGATTTGGTGGAAATCCCGATTTTTGTCAGCGGAGAGAACGATGGCTCTTTTGACATGGAAGACTATATCGTGTTTTATGGAAGGGGGCCGGTTACGTTTAGAAATGTTAATGGAATTTATGAAAAAATAAGCAATCCTTATTCTGATTATTCATACGTTTTTTTAACTACAGATTTGGGAGAAGGAAAAAGAATAGAGCATGCTGCTACAATAGCTGAAGCTCCGGATGTAGATGTTGATTCATTCCTTGATTATAAGATTATTGAAGATGATGCATATAATTTGAACAATATGGGTGCTACATGGTATGGTGATAAATTCGATGTGGTATTGTCAAGGTCGTATTCTTTTAATTTCCCTAATCTTATAAAAAATAAAAAATGTAATCTCTATTCTGAAGTGGCTTCTCGGAACTTTTCGAGGTCGGAGTTTATATATAAGGTCAATGGTAATCCTATATACAAACTGAATTCTACTACTAGCGTTGGGCAATATCTTTTTGCAAATATGTTGAAAACTGGTAACGTGAAGTTTAACTCAGATAAAGATATGATAACTGTAGATTTGTCATATTCGAGAAACACCTCGAACTCAACAGCTTGGCTTGATTACATTACGGTCAATGCATGGAGAGAGTTGAAGTTTACGGGAAACATGATGCTTTTTAGAAATCCGGATTGTTTTAATAATGAGAAAATATATAGCTACAAAATAAGTGATGTTAACAAGTCTTTACAGGTGTGGGACGTTACCAATCCTACGGAACCGAAGAGTCTAAAACTTGAATTTTCTTCAAATATGGCGTCATTCAAAACGAGAGGATCGAACCAGAATGAATTCATTGCTTTTGACGGAAGTGAATATAAAACAGTGACTTTTGTAGCTACGGTGGCAAATCAGAATCTTCATTCCAAATATGATTTTGATTACCTTATAATCACACATCCTGATTTTTATTCTCAATCGTTGCGTCTAAAGAATGTGCACTCTCGTATCGATGACCTAAAAATAGAGATAGTAACGCCTCAGCAAATTTATAATGAGTTTTCATGCGGAGCACAAGATATTTCAGCAATTCGTGATTATATCAGAATGCTTTACAAAAAATCTAATAAGAGGTTGAGGTATGTGTTGCTTTTCGGCGATGCTTCTTATGACTTCAAGAATAAGAGTGGGCAGGTTTGTTTTATTCCATCATATGAATCTAGCATATCTTGTTCATCATCATGTGTGGTGTCTGACGATTATTTTGTATGTCTTGATGACAATGAAGGTATTATGGATAATACTTCGAGCATAGATTTGGCAATTGGAAGAATGCCTGTTACAACACAGGAAGATGCATCAGCTATGATTGATAAGATTGAGCAATACATAACGATTAACGAAGAAAGTGCAGGGCCATGGCGTAAGAATATAACTTTTGTCGCTGATGACGATCATACATATTATATGAATCATGCAGAACAATTGGAAAGAATCATAAGGTCAAATGGAGGCGAAGATATTGATATTGATAAGATTTACCTTGATGCATATCCACAGGTGGCCACGTCAAGCGGACAGCGCGCTCCTGAATGTAATGCTGCAATAACCAATAGAGTTGAATTAGGTGCATCCATTATTAATTATATAGGTCATGCTGGAGAAGTGGGCTGGGCAGCAGAAAGGATATTGACAAATGATGATATTTTATCTTGGAGAAATTCACCTAAATTGCACTTTATGATAACAGCATCTTGTGAATTCAGCCGTTTCGATGATCATACAAGAACATCGGCTGGAGAATATGTCTTCCTTAATCATCATGGAGGTGCTATAGCGATGATGACAACGTCAAGAGTGACATATGCTTCGGAAAGCGTTGAACTCATGAAGTTGTTTTATAAGCATCTGTTCGATATGGAAGGTGGGAAATATATTACATTGGGCGATGCTTATGTGTATGCAAAACAAGCAGGTGAGGGTAGCTCAAAGGTTTATGTTTACTTGGGAGATCCAGCTCTTCGTCTTAATTATCCTGAAAATACCATAGAAATAACATCTATAAACAATCATGATGTCAGACAAAATTCTGTTTCGTCGCTTTTTTGTGATGATTCTAGAAGTATTAGTAACTTTGTTATGCTAGATACATTGAATGCATTGCAGAATATAAACATAACAGGTGTCATAAATGATGTGTATGGAACACAAATGTCAGATTTTAATGGAGTCATATATATAAATGTGTACGATAAAGACGTGACTTATAATACTTATGGCAATGAAGATAATGTGTATTCTTTTAAGTTGAGAAACAGTGTGATATATACAGGAAAAGCTGAGGTTAAGAATGGTGTATTCTCAACTGCATTCACTTTGCCAAAAGACATTAATTACAGTTATGGAAGAGGCTTGATAAGTTTGTATGCATATAGTGACAATGCTGATGCTCGTGGTTGTTATTCCAATGTTATAGTTGGTGGCTTGAATGAAGATGCTGAGATTGATGAATCTGGACCTGAAATTGAATTGTATATTGATGATGAGAAATTTGTTGATGGCTCAATGACCAATGAAAATCCGCTTCTTTTGGTGTATGTCAAAGATGAAAATGGCATCAATACTTCAGGCGCAGGCATAGGTCATGACATAACAGCAACTCTTTCAGGCGCAACGAACAAGGTTTATACTCTTAATCAGTTTTATGAAGCACCGCTTTCCAAAGATGAATTCGGCTTGCTGTCATATAAATTTTATGAGTTGAACGAAGGTGAGCATACTTTGACGTTTAAAGTATGGGATATTTACAATAATTCAAGCAGTGCAACAATACGTTTTGAAGTTGTAAAAGGTAAGGTTATCAATATGGAAAATATAACAAATTATCCAAATCCGATGAGTGATAACACTAATTTTACCTTTGAACATAATCAGAAAGACAATCAGATAGATATCGTTATAAAAATTTATGACGTTATGGGACAGTTGGTTAAGACGATAACAGAACATCGTTATGGTACGACTGCAAGAATAGAACCTATAAAGTGGGATGGTAAGTCTGATAATGGTGTTTCTCTCGGAGCAGGCGTTTATATTTATAATGTTACAATTAAAAATGCGCAAAGAGAAGAAACATCAGGTTATTCTAGATTGATAATCGAATAATTATTATATTTGCAAAGAATTTTATTAAAAATTCAAAAAAATACAATAATAGTTTTTTTGACACGTTAGTAAAACAATCATTTATTAAGAATATGAAAAGAATTAAGATTTTTACCTTGTTGTTTTTGATGCTTTTTGCAAGTGTGGTTAAAGCTCAAAGTCCTAGTATTGATGAGGTTATGGGACATAATTTGGACTATAACGTAATATCTACAGCTGTTCCTTTCATGATGATCGCTCCAGATGCAAGATCATCAGCTATGGGTGATGTCGGTGTTTCAACATCTCCAGACGTTTACTCAATGCATTGGAATCCTGCAAAATACGCATTCATTCAAGATGATTTTTCAGTAGGTTTGGCATATAGCCCTTGGTTGAGAGAATTGGTTCCAGATATGAATATCGCTTATTTGGGCCTTTCAAAACGAGTAAGTCCTAAATCAACAGTGGCAGCTACATTACGTTATTTCAGCCTTGGTGAAATAAGATTTACAGACGATTACAATTATGACTTGGGAACATATTCACCAAACGAATGGGCAATAGATGTCGCTTATTCTCGTAAGTTAGGTAAATATATCTCTGGTGCTGTCGCAGGTCGTCTCATCTACTCAAACTTAACACAGGGTATAAAAGACTATTCAAAAGCAGCAATTTCTGTAGCAGCAGACATCGCTGTTTATTACACAAGAGATGTTTATTGGTTCAATACTATGGATGCTAATTTCTCATGGGGTGTTTCAATCAATAATATAGGTTCAAAAATGAATTATAATGATGCCAACTTGGACAAGGATTTTATTCCTACAAACTTACGCTTCGGTCCAACATTGAAACTTGACATCGATGATTATAACTCATTGGCATTCTCAATTGACATTAACAAATTGTTGGTCCCAACACCTCCAATCGTAACAGATACACTTGTTTTCGGTAAAGATGATAACGTAGGTCCAATACAAGGTATTATCCAATCATTCTATGATGCTCCAGAGGGATTCAAAGAAGAAATGAAAGAGTTCACATTAGGTGTCGGTGCTGAATATTGGTATAATCAAATATTTACAGTAAGAACAGGTTTCTTCCATGAAGCAAAAATGAAAGGTAATCGTCGTTATTTAACATTCGGTGCTGGTTTACGTTACAATGTATTCAATATCGACGTATCTTACTTAGTGCCAGTTAATAACAGCGCAACATCTGGAACAAATCCATTGGAAGGAACACTTCGTTTCAGCTTGACATTCAACCTCGACAAATGGGGTAGCAATACAAAATTAGAATCAGTTAATTGATTTCAATATAATTGAAAAAAAACTCCGAGCATCAGATGATACTCGGAGTTTTTTTTATGGTATAATTGCCAAAAATGGTTGGTAAAATCAATATAACCCATTAGTACATAGACAAATATAATAACTTTGATGAAAACGTTTTCATCAAAGTTATTATTTTATGTCAGAATCACAGCCCTGTAAGGGCGTCAGATTATAGGCAGGTATGTAGAGCAAAGCTCGGAATGCCTGTAAAGAAAATAAGGTAAGATAATCACAAAGTGC
>JAZLAL010000079.1:0-40901 GCA_045613185.1 Bacteroidales bacterium
GGCTTTGATGTCGACGATATTCTCATCGTCCCTAACGTATTGACAATCTGTACTGGAATCGAGACACACAGATATTACGGCAGAGATTATATCCTTGCCACACGTTGGATAAACCAGAATTTAGGAACACACGTCACAGGCGGCGTAAGTAATCTTTCATTCGCTTTCAGAGGCAACACCGCCGTGAGGAACCTCTTGAATTCAGTATTCGTACATCTCGCAAAAAGAGAAGGATTGGATTATGTAATCATAAATCCTAATGCTATAATCGCTGAAGAAAATATTGAACCAGAAGCATTTGAAGCAGCGAGATTAGCCATCGAAGGAGAAAGCGACGGATCCGACTTGATAAAATTTGTTTCTAAAGAAGTCGAAGTTAAGAAAGAGAAGAAAGAATTGACGACAGAAGAGAAACTTTCAGAAGCAGTCGCTAGCGGCAACTCAGTGAAAGCTGCTGAGCTTACGAAACTCGTCTTGTCGGAAGGCGGCACATTCCAAGGCGTCGTCAACGACATCCTGATGCCAGCGATGACATTATTAGGACAGCGTTTTGAAGAAGGAAAGGTGTTCCTTCCATCATTGGTAAAAGCAGCATCTGCTATGAACGCAGCGATGGATGTCTTGAACGAAACAGTTACATTCTCAGATTCTTCAAAGAAAAAAGTCACGCTCGCTACGGTATATGGCGACGTTCATGATATAGGTAAAAATATTGTCGGAACAGTGTTGAAGAGTTCTGGCTTTGAGGTGGAAGACCTCGGCATTCAGGTGCCAGCAGAAAAAATCGTCGAGTCGGCAAAGACATCGCAGGCAGTATGTTTGAGCGGTCTCATCACTCCATCGCTCACTCAGATGATAAAAGTGTTAGAACAACTCAATGAAGCAGGATTGTCGATACCAGTTATCGTCGGCGGCGCAGCGACATCAAAGCTTCATACTGCATTGAAGATGGCTCCAGTGTATAACGGACCTGTGGCAAAAGCAACGACAGCGATAGATACAGTGAACCTCGTCAACAGACTCAGCGATCATCAGGCATGTTTGAGTTTGTACGAAGAACAAGAGGCGATACGTCGTCAAAGAACAGAGAATCTTTCACTTGAAGATTACGATTCATTAGAAATAATAGCACATAATTACGAGCCATATAAACCAAATACCGAAGGAATCTTCACTATCAACCCAATGATTGAAGAAGTGTTGCCATTCATTGACTGGAACTATTTCTTCTTCTCATTGCAGTTTTACGGAAAATATCCAGAGATATTGGATAACAACGCAGAAGCTCAGCAGGTTTTTGAACACGCAAGCAGCGTCTTGGCGAATATCATCGCGAACAAGAGTCTCTCCATTGAAGCGAGATTCGGCGTGGTGAAGGCAAGTAATTTAGGCGACGATGTTATCAGATTATCCGACGGAACAAAGAGCATCGACCTTCCTATGTTGAGACGTCAGACCAAGATGCAAGACAGCGTTTCTATAGCAGACGCTGTGGGACAGAACGATTATCTTGGTGTATTCGCTTTGTCGGCAGGCATTGGCTTGTCGAAACTGATGTCCGAGGCAGCGACTCCATACGACGCCTTGATTATCAAACTCCTTGCAGATAGACTCACCGAAGCGACAGGCGAATATCTGCATTACATAATACGCTCAGATTATTGGGGATTCGATAAATCACCATTCTCATTCGATGAAAAACAATACCAAGGAAGAAGAATGTGCTTCGGCTATCCAGCATGTCCTGACCACTCTTTGAAACAACGCGTATTCGATTTCTTGGAAGTTGAGCAACACACAAATATGCGTCTCACAGACAGTTACATGATTACTCCAGAAGAGTCGTTGTGTGGTTTGTTTACATCAAGAGGCGGCTACTTCTCAGTAGGTCGCATCGATGAAAAACAACTCGAACATTATTCAAGATATGCAGGATTGTCTGTGGAAAAATTAAAAGAGTTATTACCTAACAACATTTAATATTTAAGATGAAAGTCATTGATATTTATAATTCTTTGCTTGAGACAGGGAAAAAAGGCTTTTCGATAGAGATATTGCCACCAGTAAAAGGTACGAGCTTGGACGATATAGAGAAGTCGTTGCTTCCTATCATACCGTTGAAACCACAGTTTATAAACATCACCTTTCATGCTCCTGTGAGGAAATTCGTTACTAATGATAACGGAACTACTTTAGTGGAGTCGCATCCAAGAACAGCGACGGCTGCTGTGGCGGGAGCTCTTAAAAGAAGAACAGGTATCGAAGTAGTGCCTCATCTGGCATCGGCAGCTTATACCAAACTGCAGCTTGAAGACTTTGTCATCGACTTCTCATACGAAGACCTCGACAATATCTTCGTGATACGCTCTGACAAAGATCCTCTCGACTCTCGATTCAGAGTGAATCCTTTCGGTCATAGCAACGCAGAAGGCTTGGTTGAGCAGATAGCTAATCTTTCAAAAGGAATATATCACGACAAATTCGTGAAAGAGCCTACTCCATTGAACTTTTGCCTCGGTGTGGCAGCGTATCCGGAAAAACATCAGGAAGCGACCTCATTGGAAGACGATATAAAATATCTTAAACAAAAAGTCGATAAGGGCGCATCATACATAGTGACACAGATGTTTTTTGACAACGAGAAATTTTATTCTTTCATGGATAAATGTAATAAAGTAGGAATTAACGTGCCTATTATTCCTGCATTGAAACCATTATCGCTGGCATCACATCTCGTTTCGTTGCCTAATACATTCAGCATAAGCATGCCTAAAGAATTGGAGCAGTCAATAAAAAAGGTCGCTGACGACAAAGACGCCGTCAAAAAAGTTGGAATGGAATGGTGCCTGAAACAATCGGAAGACTTGTTGCGACAAGGTTTTCCTCTCATTCATTATTTCACAATGGGAAGAATGCACGACTTAGCAGAGAATTTGCCGAAGATATTTTAATGGCAATGAGCTGTGAGCTAAGAGTTGTGAGAAGTGATTAAAATAGCTCAATGCTCGTTGCTCAATGCTCATAAGTGGCATAAATTTTGTATTTTTCGTAACCCTCTAACAACGAATTATTAATAGAATATTATCACATTTTTATGAAAAAAATAACATCATTGTTTTTACTTCTTACCTTATTAATTACATCATATAACGTTTTTGCCACAGAAGTAGAATCTCCTGTTGAACCTGAAATTAAAGGAAAAGTTATTGATATAGAGACTAATGGTCCTTTGGAATATGCTACCGTTAGTCTTTTTAATTCACAAGATTCTACACTCGTGACAGGTGTTATCACTGATATGAAAGGTAGTTTTTCGCTTAAGACAAAACCTGGCAAATATTATATCGTGATACAGTTTATGGGTTATGAGCCTAAGACTATAAATGTAAATCTTAAGGAAAAAGCAGATCTCGGAAATATTATAATGCATCCAGACTCAGCATTGCTTGAAGAAGTTGAAGTCGTGGCTGAGAAGAGTACGATGTCGATGACTCTCGACAAACGTGTTTTTAACGTTGGCAAGGATGTGAGCAGCACTGCGGGCAATGCTATAGAAGTGCTTGATAATATTCCTTCTGTCAATGTCGACGTTGAAGGAAACGTCAGCCTTCGTGGTGACAGCGGCGTACAAATCCTGGTCGATGGCAAGGTTTCCGGTCTCGCTGGAACAAGCACTCAAGATGCACTTCGCAGCCTCCAGGCTGATATGATTGAGAAAATCGAAGTCGTGACAAACCCTTCAGTGCGTTACGACGCAGAAGGTACAGCTGGTATCATCAATATCGTTCTTAAAAAAGATAAACGTAAGGGCTTCAACGCTTCCGTCGACCTCCGTGGCGGCTTCCCTGTACAATGGGGCGAGAAATTCTTTAAAGAAGACTTCCCATTCCAGACAGGCGTGGGCGCAAGCCTCAACTATAGATTCAAGAAATTCAATGTCTTCGCCAACTACGGATTCAACTATCGCGACGACATCAGCGACGGTTATACAATGACAGAATATTTCGAAGATTGTCTCTATGACCCAGCACTCAAAAATCATGACGACGCGACACAGATAACAGAACAGTTTTCTTATCGCAACAGAAATAGAAAAGGTCATAACATCCGCGGTGGCTTCGATTATTACATCACAGATAATGACATCATTACATTAAGCGCGATGTATCGCCAATCTAAAGGTCATAACACTCCAAGTGTGACTTATATCGATAATTTCCCTGTTAAAAATTTACAGGAATTCTCAAGACGTACAGAAAATTGGTTCAACGACAGACCGATGATGGAATACACTCTTTCTTACGATAAATACTTCGGAACGAAAGATAATTCACTTAAAGCTTCAGTGCGTTACTTCACAAACTCTGATTCGGAATGGTCGGATATAGTCGATGCTGAGTTCTTGACACAAGAAGATATGGACTTAAATGTTCCTTCGTTTAGTGTAAACCAACATACTAAAGCTCAAGAAAATCAACAGAACCTTCAAGCTACGGTAGATTTCGTTCATCATTATGGATTTTCCGTGGTGGAATTAGGCGGTAAATATACAAATCAATTGATAAATAATAAATTGCTTGTAACTGAAAATGATATTGTCCTTGACGACTATACTCATGACTTCGACTATAATCAACAAGTTGCAGCTCTTTATGCAATTTACGGAAGAGAATTCGGACGTTTTTCAGGACAAGTTGGTGTTCGTTCTGAATTTACTCTTATAGACACATATTTTAAGGATAAAGATGAAAGAAATGACCAGAAATATCTGAACTTCTTCCCAACAGGTCACTTGAATTATTCATTGACAGAAGTGGATCAGATTCAAGCAAGTTACGCACGCCGTATCCGTCGTCCTTGGTATCATCAAATGGCACCATTCCATTCTTTCAATGACGACCGTAACATCAGAACTGGTAACCCAGCCTTGAAACCTACATTTACAGATAGTTATGAGATTTCATATCTTCGTTTCTGGGATAAGGGTAATATCAATTTCACAGCATATTATCGTCACAGCACAGACGTGACACGTCATTTCACTACTGTTATCGGTGATATTTCTTACAGCCGTCCAGAGAACTTCGGTATCAGCGACGACTACGGTCTCGAACTCGTCGGCTCATTGGATATCACAAAATGGTTTAACCTCAACGGAAGCATCAACTTCTTCAAGTCGAACACCGTAGGTGACTGGAACGGAAGACATTATGTGACAGATTCATATAACACATTCGCACGTCTCGTCGCTAAGTTCAGAGTGAAGAAAGTGTGCGACTTCCAACTCACAGGACGTTATATGGGACCACGTGAAGAGCCTCTCGGCTACCGCGATGCAAACTATTGGTGCGACTTCGCAGCATCACGCGATATCTTAAATAAGAATGCTACAATTTCTCTTAACATACGCGATGTCTTCGGCAGCAGACAACACGGCGGTGAGTCATGGGGCGACAACTTCTGGCAATACAGCGAAAGCACTTGGAGTACAACATCAGTGACACTCAACTTCAACTATCGCATCAACCAACAACAGAAGAGAAGAATGCCACAATCATCAGGCGGCGACGACGCTTATGAAGGCGGCGAAGGAATGGAAATGTATTAAGAACTAAGAACTTTTTGCTATGAGCTGTGAGCCATGAGCTGTGAGCAGTTTTGCCCAAAGCTCGCGGCTCATTGCTCGTAGCCCAATGCGTTAGGGATTGCAGCGGCATCCTTTTGGAGCGCAGCGGAAAAAGATATAGCGGAAAGCCCGCCGCGTAGCGGAACGCCCAGATAAAGTGTATAGTTGAGAGTGTAGAGTTAATAGTTGATGGAAATTAACTTTGCGTTTGCGCTTTGAGAGAGAAAATATCTTTAGTGCCGATTCGTGTTTGTTCGTGGATAAATAAAAAAAGGGGACTTTGGATCCCCTTAATTGTTAACTGTTAATTGTTAATTATTCAATCACGATTTCATCGCAGAATATCCAGCCTGGTTCGCCAGCACCGACGTGCCAGTCAGGACAAGCATCGATTTTCTTTGCAACCATCTTGATATATCTTGCAGATAATTTCTTGTCGAAAGAGAACTCGTGAAGAACAGGTTCTTCTGTCTCTTGTGAGATGGTGTTATCCATCACGCCGATAGACTTGAAGTTCTTGCCGTCGTTAGATACGAAGAACTCGACTTGTTTTGGCATGAAAATCCATGACTTCTGGTCTTGCAAGAAACTGCCTGCTAATCTGTTGATTTCTTGTACTTCGCTTAAGTCGACAGTAGCGACCAAGTCGACGCCATGATAACCTTGCCATGTTCCGACGCGGAAGTTGTTGCTGCCTCTTTGGTAGTCGATGAGCGCGATGTCACCGCCTGCTTCATATTGTGAGTTGTATCTGTTTTCGATTTTTATTGTTCTTCCAGCAGCGATTTTCTTGAAGTTGCCTTCAACGACATTGCTCTTCTTGCCGTCTTTTACAGCAACTACCATCACGTCAGAACTTTCATTGATTACGAATGGTTCTGTGTATAATGTGCTGCTTTCATCAGGAGTGCTGCCGTCTGTTGTGTAATACATCTTGACGTCAGAGTCTAAATGACTTAACTCAACGTTTAATGTTTCAAAGAAAACATCAGAAGCTACATTAATAATAGGTGCTGTCACGATGATAGGACCTTCAATCTTTTGTGTAGGACAATTTTCAACTTCTGTAGCCCATGTAGACTTGCGGCTGTTTGTCATTTCAAATTCTAACTTGCCGCCATTATGTACTTCGTCGAAGTAGATGTAACTGCGGTTCAAAGGTTTGCCGTTGAGTTTTACAGATTCGATATAACGATTTTCTCTTGAGAGATTATTTGCTATGATTGTGAAAGTCTTGCCGTTTTCAAGGTTGATGACCATTTCGTCGAAGTGAGGCACACCGATTACATAATAACCGCTTGCAGGTGTTACAGGGTAGAATCCCATTGCACTCATAACATACCAAGCAGACATCTGACCGCAGTCTTCGTTGCCGCATAAACCATCAGCTTGATCTGTATATAATTCGTACATGATTTTATTGACAAACTTTTGTGTTTGAGAAGGTTTGCCTAAATAATTATATAAGTAAGCCATGTGGTGACTAGGTTCGTTGCCATGAGCATATTGACCGATGAGACCTGTGATGTCAGATTGTACGCGGCCTGTCAACTCAGATGACGAATTGAAGAGTTCGTTGAGTTTTCTTGTGTAAGCTGTTGTTCCGCCCATCATTTCGATATGAGTGTTGATGTCTTGAGGAACGAAGAAATTATATTGCCAAGTATTAGCTTCTGTAAGCATGAAGTTGACTTGTGTTGGGTCGAAAGGAGTTACGAAGCAACCGTTTCTTTTTCCGCGGAAGAACTTATCTTTAGGTTCGTATAAGTTTTTGTAATATTGAGCTCTTTTATAGAATTCGTCAGCGAGGTCTTTTTTGCCGAGAGCTTCAGCGAGACGAGCGATGCACCAGTCGTCGTAAGCGTATTCGAGAGTCTTTGATACAGATTCGCCTTCGCAGTTAGAAGGAATGAAACCATATTCTTTGTAGCAGCTCAAACCGAACTGGTCTTCGCGAGCAGTCTTAACCATAGCTTCCAAAGCTTTTTCATAGTCGATGCCTTCGAGTCCGCAGAAATAAGCGTCAGCGATGACAGGGATGGCGTGGTAACCAATCATGCAGTTTGTCTCATTAGCGGCAAGTTCCCATACAGGAAGAAGACCGCCAGTCTCGTAGTTATTAATAAAGGTGTTAATGATGTCGATGCTGCGTTCTCTTTGGATGAGAGTGAGCAAAGGATGTTCGGTTCTGAATGTGTCCCATAAAGAGAAGACAGTGTAACGAGGTTTGTCGCTTTGATAGACTTTCTTGTCGTGAGCGCGGTAGCGACCATCGACGTCAGAGTAGAGGTTAGGCACTACGAAGCAGTGATATAAAGAAGTGTAGAAAATATCTTTGTCTTCTTCATTAACGACAGTGTTGATTTGTATGCGGTTCAACTCGTCGTTCCATTGTTGGTAAGTCTTTGCTGTCAAAGCGTCGAAGTCGAAGTCGTTGAGTTCAGCGGCGAGGTTTTTCTTTGCGCCTTCAACGTCTACTGCAGAAGTAGCGACGCGCATCACGATAGGATTGCCGTCTGTAGCGTCGAAGTCGAGCCAAGCCTGGAGGTCTTTGCCTTCGGCATGTTTCATATTAGGATGTTCGATGTTATCGAAACATATTCCATAGCCAGTGAAAGGTTTTGAGAATTCAGCGTAGAAATAGAGATATTGGTCTTTAGCCCATTGACCTGTACGACGGAAGCCGCTGATGGCGTTGTCGCTTTCTATTGTGATGAAAGACTCGTGTATTGTCTCAGCAGAAGTATTCGACTCTTGAAGTTCTACAATGATATGAGCGTCATTTGTTTGAGGGAAGGTGTAACGTTGCATAGCGACGCGTTCGCCGGCTGTGAGTTCTACCTTAATGTTATAGTCATCGAGGAGTACTGAGTAATATGCAGCTTTTGCTACTTCGTTTTCATGTTTGAAGGAAGAGCTGTAATTTTCAGACTCACATGATACTTTTCCAGTGATAGGAGAGAAGCGGAAATCACCATAGTCGTTGCAGCCTGTACCTGTGAGGTGAGTGAGGCTGAAACCGAGTATTGTACTGTCAGAAATATGATATCCGGAACATCCGTCCCATGAGTCCATACGAGTGTCTGGACTGTTTTGTATCATGCCAAAAGGAGAGATGGCGCCAGGATAGGTGTGACCATGACCGCCAGTTCCGATAAACGGATTGACGTATTGAGCTAAATCTTGTTTCTCATTTTTTTGTGTTGAACATGAGAAAAATAAGAAACTAATCGCGATAATTAATAAGGTGATTTTTTTCATTTTAAATAATTAATTATGGTGTAAATTTGTTTTCAATAAATATTCGGTAAAAATACTTAATAATTCGTTATGGAGCAAGGTTTACTTTAACATAAAATTAATTTTAAAAAAAACTATTTTTTTACCTTATGACTTTTATTTTTATTATATTTGCAGGCTGAAAAGTAGAAATTTATTTAATCACTTAATTTAATAATTTATCAAATGAAAAAAGTTCTTTTACTTTCTTTAAGTCTCGTTATGGGACTTTGTGCATTCGCACAACAAACAGCAATTAAGCAATTGCCTGTTTCAGTTGAAGCAACTCTTGAGAAAAAAGCTTTCGGAAATGATGTTGTAGAAGGTACAGCAACATTCGTAGCAACAGGTACTCAAAGTGTTGTTACAAATGCAAATTATGAGTACATGGAAGCAGAAGCTTTGTACACAACTTATGACATGCAGTCAAATGGTTTCGTAGCAAACCGTATGTACCAAGCTAAAGACGGTTCTGTAGCAGTTACAGCAACTATGTCAAGAAGCGAATTCGATCCTAGCTTCTTAGATAGAGGTACAGGTTACAACTTCGCAGATCGCGGTAAAGTTGGTAAATTTGGTGGCATCTCTGGTATTCGCGTTGAAGCTAAAACAGCTGCTGGTGCTGATGCAGACGTTAGAACAGGTTGGCCAACAATCGCTCCTTACGGTGCAGAAGGTGAAATCCTTGTAAGCCACGGACACGAAAAAGGTCTCAGCTACTATATCAGAGAAAAAGCTGGTGAAGGCCTCTGGGACGGTCCTCACGCTATTCCAAATCCAGAAGACATTGACGGAATTTTTAAAGGTAAAGACAACACATTGGCATGGCCAAGAATCGTTACAACAGGTGAAAACAATGAAGTTCTTCACGTTTTCGCAGCAGTTAGCGACTCAAATGTAGCTCAATACTACCTCCGCACAGCTGACCTCAAAGAATGGGACATCCAATACTCTCCACTTGAAATGGATGACTTACATATCAACTTCTACGCAGCTGACGACTATGCAGTTTCTGCAAACGGTGACAACATCGCTGTTGTTTACTGTGGTGGTTTCATGTCACACGTTATGGCTTATGAATCAAACGACGGTGGTTTAACATGGAACAGCAGAATGGTTTGGGAAAGCCCTATCCACGATTTAGACTGGGAAACAGACTCAACAACATTGTTCGATAAACTCTATGGCCCAACACATGCATCTGTAGCAATCGGTCAAGATGGCGTTACACACGTTGCTTTAGGCGTTGGTCTCTACAAACACGCTACATTAGGTTTGTCATACAACTTATACTATGGTCTTATTACAGACGGTGTTGCTTACTGGAACGACACAACATGCTGGGATAACATCGTAGAAGAAATGGTTCTCACAGTAAAAGATTCAACAGAAAAATACAACTATTCATACGACACAACTTATACAGTTGTTGACTCAACAGAAAAATACAACTATTCATACGACACAACAGGTGCAGTTGTTGACTCAACAGTAGTTTATGAATATGCATACGACACAACTTATTCAGTTGTTGACTCAACAGAAAAATACAACTATTCATACGACACAACAGGTGTAGTTGTTGACTCAACATTAGTTTATGAATATTTATACGACACAACAGGTGCAGTTGTTGACTCAACAGTAGTTTACGACTATACATACGAAACAAATGTTACAGTTGATTCAACAGTAGTTTATGACTATGTATACGAAACAAATGTTACAGTTGACTCAACATTAGTTTATGAATATGCATACGACACAGCATATGTAACTGATACAGTTGCTATGTTAAGCCCAATCCGTTCACCACAAGACGATAGCCTCAAACACGCTTTGAGATTATGGTGGAATTACATAGACGAAGAAAGCGGTGAAGAATTCATCAGAATGAACCTTACAAACTTCTGTGCTTTCATGCCAGGTCACGAAACAAATGGTTACAATGAATTCGATGCTTCAAAACAATACACAGGTTCAACACAAAATACAGCAGGTGACTACTTATCATCATTCGGCGTTACAGCTTATCCTTCAATCGCTGTTGACCCAGCTGGTAACTTGGCAGTTGCTTACTCTTCACCAGATATGAACCGTGATGTTTTATACAGCAATAACTTCTATCTTAGAACTATCTTCGTTAACTACAAACCAGCTGACACAGCTAACTGGTATCAAATGGTAAATGCAGGTTATTTCGGATGGAATCTCTATGAGGATTTCGTACACTCAGGTGACGAAGCTACATGCATCTCAGCTGTAAGTGCTTCTGTAAATGAAAACGAATTCTGGTTCTCATGCTTATCAGATGACACTCCAGGTTTCTATGCAGGTTCAAACCCATCACAAGCTAACATTTCATCAAGCACTGTTAACGTATTCAAATTCAACCCAATGGGTACATTAACAGATGAAGACGAAGAAATCGGTGTAAACGAAACAATCGATGTTGTTTACAATATCTTCCCTAACCCAGCTTCAGAATACATCTGCATCAGCTCTTCAATGGATGCTAACGCAACAGTTACATTCACAAATATCGCTGGTCAAACAGTTAAAGTTGTTAACAAAAACTTAACAACAGGTGACAACTCAATCGTTATCAACGATCTTACAAGCGGTGTTTACTTCTGCACAGTAACAGCTAATGGCTACAGCCACACATCAAAAGTTGTTGTTAAATAATAGAAGATAACACTTCTTTATAAAAAGAGAGCGGTCTTTGGATCGCTCTTTTTTTTGACCGTTGACTATTGACTATTGACTATTGACTATTGACCATTGACTATTGACTATTGACTGTTGGCTATTGACTATTGACTATTGACTATTGACCATTGACTGTTGACCGTTGAGCATTGACTTTATTGATTATTTGAAATTGTCGATAAAACGCTTTTAAATCGCACGAGAGGCGTTTTGTTCGTATTTGTATAAATCTTTGGATTGATATGAATATGTCTTAGAAACGGCTGTTTTGCCCTTATAGTGTTCTTTTAAGGGGAGAAATAAATGTAAGATAAGACGACGCTATATTAGTTGGGAGTTGGGAGTTGGGAGTTGGGAGTTGGGAGTTGGGAGTTGGGGATTGTAGAGATGTCACTCCTGTGGCGTTTCGACGGATTTCTGGAATTCTGGGATTGTTCTGGTTTTAATCGCTGCCAAAGCGTTAGGGATTGGAGCGGCATCCTTTGCGAGCGGGAACGGGAACGGGGAATGGGAACGGGGAATGGGATTGGGGAACGGGTTTGGGAATGAAATTTGGAGACGGGGACGTGGCGAGGTCACTGAGCCTGTTGAAGTGCCGAGCCCATATTTTGAGTGAGCGAGGCAGGAATATGGCGAGCAAAGATATAGCGGAAAGCCCGACGGCTTTGCCGGAACGCCCAAAAGGAAGACTACAAGTCAGCAAGACCACAAGTTTTTGGGGAGTTGGGAGTTGGGAATTGGGAATTGGGAATTGGGAATTGGGAGTTGGGAATTGGGAGTTAGGAGTTGGGAGTTGCTAAGTCAATAGTCAATAGTCAATAGTCAGAGTTAGAGTCAAAAAAAAAGACAGCCTTTAAAGCTGTCTTTTTTTATTGTACCAAGAACTAATCTTATTATTCAGCTTTACGAGCTGAGTAGTTGATACGGAATGCACCGCATTTACGGAGTTCTTGTTTAACATCGGTGACGAGACCCATTCTTACTTCTTCATGAACTTTCAATGAAGTTGTGAGGAGAGGGCGGTCTGATTCGCTACGAGCCAAACGTTCACTTTCAATGTAAGCAATGATATCTGTTACTTTTGAATATTGATCGTTGAGCTGGATACGAGACTCTGTACCGTACACTTTAGCATTGGTAGGAGGTCCGATGTAGATATAGCTAACTAAAGATTTCTTTTCTAATTTTTGAACTTCAGTTGCTTCTGGTAATTTCATTTTTACCTTCAAAGATACTTCACGCATTGATGTTGTAACCATGAAGAAGAATATCAACATGAAGATAATGTCAGGCATAGAACCGGTACTCATTGCCGGAACTTCCTTAGCTTCGTCTGATCTATATTTTGATGCCATAATTATAATCTCCTATGTGTTATTTAATTTCTTCTGGTTCAGCCTCTGAGATACGGACAGGGACAGCTTTATTGATAGCTTCGATTTTGTCTTTATCTTTCAAGTCTGCATAATGTTGATTAAAGTACTTCAAAGACATTTCGTCTTTCATTTCGTTGAAGGCTCTAGCCAATTCATTCTGAACGCTGATATACATTGCGTAGGATGTGCCACGGTCATTTTTCAATGAAACAACACCTTTGCTGAGCATGATATCACCGATAAGTTCGATGTTTTTAACTTCTACTTCAGGAGCTTTTTCATCGCTTGGACGAGGTGAGATAAATTCTTTTGTCGCATCTTTAAGTGTGGCTACATCGCCTGGCTTTCCGTTGACTAACAATTTATCATACTTGTTAATCATGACGTTCATAATGTTTCTTTCTTTAACTTTGACATCCATTTCTGGATTTTCAATTGGTGGAGGGAGACGACGGGTAATACCTGTGTCTGTATCCATAGTTGTAGTAACTAGGAAGAATACCAACAGCAAAAAAGAGATATCGGCCATTGAACCTGCATTGAGATCCGGTACTTTCTTTTTTTGTCTAGCCATATTGATTTTCTTAATTAGTTAAAGAGTTTATAAACTGCTGAACCTATTGCTACTGCGAATGTTCCACCAAGAACGATGTATAAGAACATCATTAAGAAGTCGCATGTTGCTTCTGCGCTTGCTGTAACATTCATTGATTCTAAATATTCTTGACTTAATGTTGCACCTGGAGATACTAAATAAGCAATTAATGCAACAACAGCGAATGCGCCTAAAGCGATAGCTATTTTTTTAACATTACCAGGGTTAACAATAACTCCATAGATTGGAGAGAAGAGTATAGCTAAAGCGAGCAATATGACAAGAGCATATGTCATATACATTTGGAGGTCAGCGCTTGTTTCACCTTTAAATACACAGATTGCAAGGATTACAACAATGATGCCCATGAGACCCCAAAGCCCGTATTTACATATCTTTAATAGTTTGTCGTTCATTGTTAACTGTTTTTGATGTTAACGAAAATTAGTTTTTCTTTGAATAATCGTTTAAGATGTCCATGAAAGAGATTGTGCTGTCTTCCATGTCATTTAAAATACCTTCAATCTTGTTGAGGATGAAGTTGTAAGCAACTTGGAGGATCATAGCTGTGATCAAACCGAAAACAGTTGTTAACAAAGCAACTTTCATACCGCCAGCAACGATAGTAGGGCTGATGTCACCAGCTGCTGCGATAGAGTCGAAAGCTTGAACCATACCGATAACAGTACCGAAGAAACCTAAGTTAGGACCTAAAGCGATACATAATGTAATCCAGCTTGTGCCGCTTGAAAGGTTACCATTCATAACTGAACCGTAAGAAATCATAGCTTTTTCAACTTCGTCAAGACCGTCGTTGTAACGCATTAAACCTTGGTAGAAAATGCTTGCAACTGGACCGCGTGTGTTACGGCAGAGTTCCTTAGCTTTTTCGATACCGCCTTGGTTCAAAGCTGTTTCTAAGTCAGCAACTAATTTCTTTGTGTTAGATGTGCTTAATGTTAAGTAAATAATTCTTTCAATACAGAGTGCTAAACCGAGGATTAAACAGACGAGAACTAGTGTCATGAAGCCCCAACCACCATCGATGTATTGTTTCTTAAGAACTTCGTGGAATGTTGGTTCTGCTTCTTCTGTTTCTGTCATTGTTGTTGTAACAACTTCTTCAACTGGAGCAGCTTCTTCTGCTGGAGCAGCAGCTTCTTCTGCAACTTGTTCTGTAGCTTCAGCAGCTACTTGTTCTGTTTGTGGAACGTTTTCTTCTTGTTGTGCAAGAACTGAATTGCTGATACCGAATGTCATAAAACCAGCAATTGTGAGTAAAGCAATTAATTTTTTCATGATTAAAAATGTTGATTACTACTTTTTGATTTTTTTGATTGTTTACTTATTTAATTTAACTTAGTTTAATTCATTTTTTCGCTTTGCGGAGAGAGCGGGATTCGAACCCGCGATACCCTTTTGGAGTATACACACTTTCCAGGCGTGCTCCTTAAACCACTCGGACATCTCTCCTTTCTCAAAGTCCATAAAAGACTCGCCAAAGTTACACATTTTTTCTTTAAAAAATGAAAATATTTTAAATATATATCTACTTTTTTTGAACTAAGAACTAAGAGCTAAGAACTTTGAACTTTTCGGTCGCTGAGCTTGTCGAAGCGATGATTTGCCTTCGACAGGCTCAGGCACCTTAAACATCATCAACTCAGCAACTCTACAAAGTAATCTCACCTCTGATTGGTATCTGTAATAATTCTTTTATCTTTTCTATCGGATATGCTTCGCCTAAGAGATACATCAACTTTGCTATTGCCGATTCTGTGGTGATGTCGTGTCCGCTGATTACGCCGATTCTGTTCAAATCTAAACTTGTTTCGTAACGTCCCATCTCGACAGAACCTGATTTACATTGTGTTACGTTGTAGATGATGAGTCCTCTGTCGATGGCAGCTTTCAGCTCGTCTATGAACCAGGTTGCTGTAGGGGCGTTGCCAGAGCCGTATGTTTCAATGATTACACCTTTTAAATTTGGGGTGTTTAATGTGTGGTGAACTAATTCTTTTGTGATGCCAGGGAAGAGCTTCAAGATGGCGACATTGTTATCCAATCTTGTATGGAGTTTTAACTTTTTGAAATTAGGTTTTGTGATATACTCCTTATTATATTTGATGCGTACGCCTACATCTGCTAATGAAGGATAATTTCCAGAAACGAAAGCGTTGAAATGCTCGGCGTTGTGTTTTGTTGTTCTGTTGCCTCTGAGCAATTGATTTTCAAAGAAAATAGTCACTTCTGGAACTTTAGCGGTGTCTTCATCTTTAGCAGCAGCAATCTCGATTGCAGCGATTATGTTTTCTCTGCCGTCGCTTCTGACCATACCCATAGGTAGTTGAGAGCCAGTGAACACCACAGGTTTGTTAAGATTTTCTAACATAAAACTCAATGCAGAGGCTGTATATGCCATAGTGTCGGAACCGTGCAATACAACAAAGCCGTCGTATTTTTCATAGCAGCTCTCAATTTTCTTTGCCAATGTCACCCAGAAGTCAGGTGTCATGTTTGAAGAATCTATCAGATTGTCAAAGGCATAGAAGTCTAATTGATAATCTAAATTTCTTAATACAGGTAAGTGATCGTATAGATTGTCAAAATCGAATGGTACCAAACTGCCGGTTTGTGGGTCTTGCATCATGCCGATGGTGCCTCCGGTATAAAGTATTAATATTGATGTTTTTTCTCCTGACATAACCTGATATTTTATGTTATAAGTTAAATAAATTTCTTGCGTTATTTGATGTTGATTCTGCAACTTTATTGATGTCAACGTTGTGAATTTCAGCTATTTTATTTGCTACTTCTATCATATATGACGGCTCGTTTCTTTTCCCTCTGTAAGGCACAGGAGGAAGATATGGGTCGTCGGTTTCTAATATTATTTTATCTAAAGAAATATTTGCCAAATAATTTTTAACGTCACAGTTTTTGTATGTTATGACGCCACCGAGACCGAGGTGAAATCCTAATGAGATGGCGATGTTGGCTTGTTCTTCAGTGCCGTTGAAACAATGGAACACTCCGCCGAGACTGCCGTCTTGTTCTTTTTCCAAGACCTTGAACATAAGGTCGAAGGCTTCGCGTGTGTGTAATGCAACAGGAAGATGCAGTTGCTTTGCCCAATGTAATTGTTCTGTTAAGACTTCAACTTGTTGTTTTTCAAATGTTTTATCCCAATATAAATCCAATCCTATTTCACCGATGCCAACCCAGCAGTTTCTTTCCATTTCTTTTTCAATGACAGAAAGATGTCGCTTGTAATCTTCTTTGACGCCTTCTGGATGAAGTCCCATCATGACTTTGCAGTTGTCGAGGTGGTTTTCATAGAAATCCATCATAGGTTTGATGGTGGTTTCATCCGTGTTTGGAAGGAGTATCGTCTCGACACCGACTTCAAGAGCTCTCTGAAACACCAATTCTCTGTCGGTGTCGAAAGCTTCGTCATAAATATGTGAGTGAGTGTCGATGTACATAGGAATCAATATAAGAAGTTATCGTATGGATATCTGATTGCGTGCATGTCGCGAATCTCTTGATACAAAAGATCTCTAAAGTCTTGATAATTATCTTTTTCAACAGCGGAAATGAAAATGCAAGTGTTACCTTTTGCCATCCAAGTCTTCTTCCAGTCTTCCAAAGAATAATTTGATTTTGTGACAGGAGTTAGGTCGTCTTCTTCTTTCTCAATAAAACTATATGCGTCTATTTTATTGAAAACCATAATTGTTTTCTTGTCGCCAGCTCCAATTTCGTTCAAAGTCTTATTAACGACTTCTATCTGTGACTCAAAGTCAGGATGAGAAATGTCGACGACATGAAGAAGGATGTCTGATTCTCTAACCTCGTCTAATGTTGATTTGAATGACTCGACGAGTTGATGTGGGAGTTTTCTGATGAAACCAACTGTGTCTGAAAGAAGGAATGGCAGGTTTTCTACCACGACTTTTCTTACTGTGGTTTCAAGTGTAGCGAATAATTTATTTTCAGCGAAGACGTCAGACTTGCTTAATAAGTTCATTATAGTTGACTTACCGACATTGGTGTAACCAACGAGAGCGACTCTGACGAGTTGTCCGCGGTTTTTACGTTGGACGGTCTTCTGCATGTCTATTTCTTTAAGTCTTTCTTTGAGACTTGTGATTTTATCGCGGATGATACGACGGTCTGTTTCGATTTCCTTTTCACCAGGGCCTCTGAGACCGATACCACCTTTTTGTCTTTCAAGGTGAGTCCACAAGTGAGTGAGTCGAGGGAGCATGTATTGATACTGAGCGAGTTCTACCTGAGTTTTGGCGTGTGCTGTTCTAGCATTTTTAGCAAAGATGTCCAAGATGAGGTTTGTTCTGTCCAATATCTTACATTCGAGTTCTTTTTCTATGTTACGAAGTTGAGTAGGAGTGAGTTCGTCGTCGAAGACTGCCATTGTGATGTTTTCTGCCTTGATGTATTGTCTCACTTCTTCCAACTTGCCAGTTCCTAAATATGTTACGCTGTTAGGATGGTCGAGAGGTTGGATGAAACGAGCGACAGGCACACCGCCTGCTGTCTCGACTAAGAAAGCGAGTTCATCAAGATATTCTTCAGTCTTCTCTCTGTTCTGCATCTGAGTGCTTACAGCAATCAATACCGCAGTTTCTATTTTTTCTTCGTAAACTACAAACTTCTCCGACATATTTTTTGACTCTGACTTTTGACTCTGACTTTTGACTCTGACTTTTGACTCTGACTTTTGACTCTGACTCTGACTCTGACTCTGACCTTTGACTTTTTAATGTCAGTGTCAATAGTCTGAGTTTGTGTCAATAGTCTGAGTTTGTGTCACTAGTCAGTGTCTGTGTTAACTTAAAAACTTCTAAAACCGATTATTTCTCTGACTTCTTTTATTGTTTTGCTTGCGCTAGCATGAGCTTTTTCTGCTCCCATTCTGGCGACTTTCTTGATATATTCGTCGTCGCTTGAGAGTTCGTTGATTCTTTCGCGGAAAGGTGTCACCATTTGGATGATGTCTTCTGCAAGTTGTTTTTTCATGTCGCCATAACGGATGCTCATATTGTTATAAGCTTCATCGAAGAACTGAACTGTCTCTGGTTTTGAGACTATCTTCATAAGGTTGAAGAGGTTTTGAATAGGTTCAGGTTTAACCTGATTTGGTTCTGTTGGGCCGCTGTCGGTTACGGCGCGCATAACTTTTTTGCGGATTGACTTGTCATCTTCATACAAGAAGATAGCATTGCCTTCGCCTTCTGATTTTCCCATTTTTCCGCTGCCATCGAGTCCAGGAACTTTGATAAGTTCTTTTCCGTAGTTAAATGCTTGAGGTACTGGGAAATAATCGATTCCGTATATACGATTGAAGCGTTCAGCGAAGTCGCGTGCTTTTTCAAGATTTTGTTCTTGGTCTTTTCCGACAGGAATATAATTTGATTTATGGATTAAAATGTCGGCTGCCATCAAAGTAGGGTAGGTGAGGAGACCGGCATTCACGTTATCTGGTTGTTTGCGGACTTTTTCCTTAAAAGTAGTGACGCGTTCGAGTTCGCCGATGTAGGCGTTCATATTTAAGAAAAGATAAAGTTCAACTACTTCAGGAACGTCGCTTTGGACATATAATGTAGCTTTTTCAGGGTCGAGACCTGCTGCGAGATATTCCACCAAAATCTGTTTTACTCTTCCGTGTAAGTCGTCTGGATGAGGATGTGTGGTAAGTGAATGATAATCAGCAATGAAAAAATAACAATTGTAACTATCTTGTAATTTGATGAAATTCTGAACAGCTCCGTAATAATTACCGAGGTGTAAATTACCTGTTGGTCTGATACCGCTTAAAACTATTTCTTTCATATCTATAAATTAATACGCAAAGATAATAAAATAACTCTGACTTTTGACCATGACGCAGACTTTTTTTAGCAGTGAGCTTTGGGCTCTGAGCAATGGGTGGTGATGGGATAAAAATAGATTGTTTAAAAAAAGAAAACAGAACTCCAATATATGAAATCCTGTTTTCTTTTTTTGCTCAATGCTCGTGGCTCATGGCTCACAGCTTTGATTGCCTTGAATATTTACAGAAGTATTTCTTCTCCGTTTTTGTTAAGGAAATTATATTGCATGATATGGAAAGATCTTGATTCTTTTACTGTTATGCTTTTATGATACTTCCATTGCCATTTTCTTCTTATTGAAAAAAGTCCTTTTGTGAGATATGCATATATGAAAGGATGAACTTGTACTGTTATAGATTTTTCGTTTTGGTCTAACAGCAAGTATCTCATGTTGTTCTCAATTTCGTCTATTAACAATGAAGAAGACTTGATTTTTCCTGTGCCTCTGCATGTAGGGCATTCTTCTTGTACGGTGACTTCTGTTTCAGGTCTGACTCTTTGACGTGTTATTTGTATTAGACCGAATTTTGAAGCAGGTAATATTGAGTGTCTTGCACGGTCTTTTGACATTTCTTCCTTAAGTTTATCGAATAGCAATTTTCTGTTTGCTGCGTTTTGCATGTCGATAAAGTCAACGATAATAATGCCGCCCATGTCGCGGAGACGTAATTGTCGTGCTATTTCTACTGCTGCTTCTAAGTTGACATTCAAGGCGTTCTCTTCTTGAGATTGTTCTTTGTTTACACGATGGCCGCTATTGACGTCGATGACGTGCATGGCTTCTGTGTGCTCAATAATGAGGTAAACACCATTTCTAATTGTGACTACTCTACCAAAAAGACCCGCTATTTGTTTGTCGACACCGAATTCGGCGAAGATGTGTTCTTTGCTCTTATGGAATTTCAAGATGTCTTTCTTTTGCGGAGCGATGGTAGTGATAAAGCTTTTGACTTCTTCATAAAGGTTAGCGTCGTCGACGTAGATTCCATTGAATGACTCGTTGAGTAAGTCTCTCAACAACACTGATGTGCGATCTAATTCGCTGATGAGTTTACATGGATTTTTGCTTCCGTTCATGACTTCTGTCATAGTTTCCCATTTCTTGAGGAGGGTCTTGAGATCGGCATCCAGTTCAGCTACTTTCTTGCCTTCGGCTACTGTTCTTATGATGACGCCGAAATTGTTAGGCTTGATGCTTTGAATGAGTAGTTTCAAGCGTCTGCGTTCTTCGCTGCTTCTGATTTTCTGTGATACCGAAATGCGGTTTGAAAATGGTACTAATACGATGTAACGTCCTGCAAATGAAATGTCTGACGAAATCCTTGGACCTTTTGTGTTGATAGGCTCTTTCGCTATTTGGACAGGAATTCTGTCGCCTACTGTCAACACGTCTGATATTTTTCCTGACTTGCAAGTGTCGTCTTCCAATTCAAAATTGTCCATGTTTAGCTGATTGATATCGCCTGATTCAGCTAATTTGGTGAATTTGCGTAAGGAAAGTACTTGTGGACCAAGGTCGAGGTAATGTAAAAAGGCATCTTTCCTGCTTCCGATATCAACGAAAGCAGCGTTTAAACCTGGGAGGATTTTCTTGATGCGTCCTAAATAAACATCACCTACGGAAATGCTGTTGTTTTTCTGTTCTTTATGAAATTCAACAAGCTGTTTGTCTTCCAACAAAACAATATTAACCTCTGAAACATCAGAACTGATGATGAGCTCTTTGTTAGTGTTTATAATTTCGTCCATTCAGTTAAATATTTACAAAGGTTTAAAAATTAAAAAAACATAACACAACATTAGCAATTTAACAAAAAAGTGTTGTAATGTTGTGTTATGCAAATGAAAATAATCAAAGATTATTTTTTCTTCTTATGTCTATCTTTTCTTAAACGTTTTTTACGTTTGTGTGTAGACATTTTGTGTCTTTTATGTTTTTTACCGTTTGGCATAACTATATATATTTAGTGTTTATATTATTTAACTTCGTTAGCAAAAGTTTTTGAAGGTTTGAATGCTGGAATATTGTGTTCTGGGATGATGATAGATTTATCTTCTTTAATATTTCTTCCAACTTTTTCTGCTCTAGTTTTTCTAATGAAGCTACCAAAACCTCTTAAATAAACTGGTTCACCTTCAGCAACTGATTTTTTTACGATATCCATGAAAGCTTCAACAACTACTTGTGTGCTTGATTTCTCAACGCCAGTTTTTTCAGCAATTTGAGCTACGATTTCTGCTTTTGTCATTTCTATTATCTTTTTAAATGTTAAACATAAAATTTTAGAGTGCAAAGGTAAGAACTTTTTTTGATTGTGACGGCAAAAAAAACTATTTTTTTTTACTAAAGGCGTTAAAAATGTGAGAAATAGCATTTTTTTGTCGATTTACACCTTCTTAATAATGTGTATAAGCGAAATTATTTTTTGATTTTATGATTTACTCTTGGAAAATTAATGTACTTTTGGTAAAAGTTTTTTAACATTTAATATATGGCAAGTTTAAATAAAGTTATGCTTATTGGTCATCTCGGAAAAGATCCTGAGATTATATCATTTGAAAATGGAACAAAGAAAATGTCGGTAACATTGGCTACAACGGAGCGTTACCGCGATCGTAACGGAGAGTGGGCAGAACAAACCGATTGGCACAATTTGGTGGCTTGGGGCAATCTTGCTGTCGATATCGCAGAAAAAAGACGTAATTATATCAAAGGCGACTTTATGTATGTGGAAGGTCGTCTTAAAACTCGTCAATATGTTGATGGCCAGAATGTAACTCGTTATGTGACAGAGGTTCTCGTAGATAAAATGATGAGCATGGGAACAAAACGCACTCAGGGTAACCCTGAACAAGCTAATGCTTCTTATAATAGCTATCAGCAGTCAGCGACTAGCTATCAACCTGCAGCTCCAACATATCAGGCAGCTCCAGTATATCAGCAGCCTGTTGCACCTGCTCCAGTTGAATATCAATCACAACCAGTGATGAGCGCTCCTCAGCCATCATTCAACAATCCTCCTTTGCCACAAATGCCTGACCCAGGATATGACGGAGATGATCTTCCGTTTTAAAAGTTGCTGAGCTACTAAGTTGCTGAGTTACTAAGTTGCAGAGATTATAAAAAAACTTAGTATCTTAGCAACTTAGCAACTTAGTATCTTTATTTTTTCGTATCTTTGCACTCGAATTTAAATATCTTTATTTTGGAAATATCTTCAATAGACCCTCTTATATGTCTGCTGACTGTTGCTTCAGCGGAACCTTTCTTTATCGGCATATCAGCTAAAGTCGTTTTTTGTTTGTTGCTGTTGTTTACCTTGTTGTTATGCTCTGCAATGGCTTCTTCAAGTGAAACAGCTTATTTTTCATTACAGCCAAACGATATCAATGAACTAGAATCTTCACAGAACCGTAACGAACAACTGGTTCTTGAAATACGCCAAAAACCAAAAACACTCCTTGTTACTATCCTTATTTTCAATAACTTGGTAAATATATCAATTACGATATTCTCTACTTATATCATGAGTATGATGTTTAACTTGGCAGTTAATCCTGTTGCTGCGTTTATCTTAAACGTCGTAGTTGTTACGTCATTGATATTACTTATCGGTGAAATGATTCCTAAGGTTTATGCTTCTAAAAAAGCAAAATCTATCGCCGTGTTGATGGCTCCTATGCTTAAAACACTTATCGTGATATTTAAGCCATTAAGTAAGATTTTTGTTTCTTCAACATCATTCATAGATAAGAAGTTAGTAAAAAAAACAGGCTCGATTTCATTGAGTGACCTTTCTACTGCAGTGGATATTGCAACGGAAGAAGGTTCTTCTCCAGAAGAGAAAAATATGCTTAAAGGCATAGCAACATTCGGTGAAAAAGAAGTCAGCGATATCATGAGACCTCGCGTGAATATGTTCTCAGTTTCTTTGGAGACTGAATTTGAAGAACTTATGTCGCAAGTGGTTGATAAAGGATTCTCTAGAATTCCAGTGTATGACAAGGACCTCGATGATGTTAAAGGTATGCTTTACGTCAAAGATTTGCTTCCTTACATTGATAAAAAGGCTTTCGAATGGCAAAAACTGTTACGTCCAGCTTTCTTTGTTCCTGAAAACAAAAAGATAAATGATTTGTTCCAAGATTTTAGAGCGAAGAAAATACATATCGCTATCGTTGTGGATGAATATGGCGGAACATCTGGATTGGTGACTTTGGAAGATATTGTAGAAGAAATAGTTGGCGACATTAGCGATGAGTTCGACAAGGAACCAGAAAACGATAATTACAAGAAAATAGATGATGATACATATATCTTTAAAGCTCAGATAAGTATAGTCGATTTCTGTAAGGTCTTCGCTATCAATGATGACTATTTTGAAGAAATAGAAGGAGAGTCTGATACTCTCGCAGGAATTATTCTGGAAATGGAAGGTCGTATTCCAGAAAAAGGATTCAAATGTTCGTATAAAGAATTTACATTCTATATTATTGAATCCGACAATAAACACATTGTTAAAATAAAAGTAACACGCAAAGATGAATAGTAAGAAAGACGAAAGCCAAAAGTCAAAAGTTAAAAGACTTAAAAATATTATTGTCAATTGTACATTGTTAATTGCCAATTGTATATTATTTATCGCTTTGCTTTCATCTTGCGACAATAAACAGTATCAGCCAAAACCAAGAGGTTATTTTAGAATAGACTTTCCTGAAAAAGAGTATGTTAAGCTTGATAGCATGAACTATTACAGCTTCGAATATCCAACATATTCCACTATAACTCCCGATTATCTTTCTCCACAGGAAAAGGAATGGGTCAATGTGGAATATCCATCTTATAAAGGAACGATACATATTAGCTATAAGACTGTGAATGATAATCTTGATGTATATCTTGAAGATTCATATTCGATGATGACGAAGCATATTTCTCGTGCTATGGGAATAAGAGATAGCGTTATCATAAATCCTGACAGAGATGTCTATGGCTTGATTTATTTCCTTGAAGGAGAAGGCGTTGCTTCGCCTATGCAGTTCTATCTTACCGATAGTGTCAATCATTTTATGAGAGGTTCTCTTTATTTTAACGTAAGAACAAATAATGATTCTCTCGCTCCAGTCATCGATTTCATCCTCGATGACGTACGCCATCTCATTGAGACGATAGAGTGGAAGTGACCATAATTTACGCGGACTCAAATCCGTGTCATTAATCAGAGTCAACAGTCAATAGTCAAAAGTCAAAAAAATCTTTCGTCTTTTGTCTTTTGTCTTTTGACTTTTTTTATCTTTGCACGAATTTTTTACCAATACATCTTATGTAGGATTATATCTTATAGTTATTCATTTATCAAAGAAAGGGGGAAACCATGATAGAAACATTAGCAGTAGGCAAACTGAAATGGCATCATATTACTGACCCGACGGAAGAAGATTTCGTTGAATTAAGAGACAAATTTCAATTTCACCCTCTTGATATTGAAGACTGTAAGTCGGTGAACCAACGTCCTAAGATAGACATTTACGACGATTATTATTTCCTTATCCTACAATATCCTGATTTTGACAGACAAGACAAATTCATTTTCCCAAAAGAAGTGAAGCTCTTCTGGGGCAAGGATTATATCATCACTTTGGAAAGAAAACGTTGGCATGTAAGTCAGCTTTTCAATGAATACAGCGAACGCGATGATGAAATATTGGCAAAAGAACTCGTTACTTCCGATATTCTCCTTTATCGTATCATTGAGAAGTTGATGAAAGAGTCACTCTATCTCTTGAAGAAGATAGGTTTTGAACTTGAAATGCTTAATAAGGAACTCTTTGGAAGCAAGCAAGTTAGAATTATTGAGAGAATATCTGTTACTAGAAAAAATATCATAACAATCAATACAATCTTCAAGCCACAGCTGAGAATGTTCCATAGCTTCGAGACAGGTCAGATTAGAGGTTACGGCGACGTGGAGTTCATGGAAGACTACTGGGGTAATATCCTTGACTACTATCAAAAAGTATGGGATATGACTGAAGATCACGAGGATTTGATAGAAGGCTTGTCGAAGACTTTCGATTCAATGCAGACGAATAAGACAAATGAGATTATGAAAATGCTCACTCTTCTTTCGTCAATCATACTTCCTCTTACCTTTATCACAGGTCTTTTTGGAATGAATGTGATGTTCCCGTTTATCACCTCAACGAAGGTCGCATTCTGGGTTATCATTGCAGTGATGCTTGTCGTGAGCGGAGCTTTGATTTATTTCTTCAAGCACAGAAAATGGTGGCAATAAAATAAAAAAAGAGGCTTTTAAAAGCCTCTTTTTTTATTTTATTTTATTTTATTTTATTGCCGCTGCTACTTGTTCAGCGCGTGCGAGTGCCTTGTGGATGTGGTCGAGAACGTTTTCTTCGCCGACCATATCAACGATGCCAGCTTGTTTGATAGCTGCGTGAACACTTTGGTTAACGCCAGACAAGATTATAATATGACCTTCATCTTGAGCCGACTTGATGAAAATCTCGAGGTTGTGGATACCAGTAGCATCGATGAAGCTTACCTTACGCATTCTGATGATACGGATTGTGTTGTCGGTGCGACGATGTGACAATTCTTCGAATTTATTAGCGATACCGAAGAAGAAAGGACCTTCGATTTCATATACTTCAGTGTGTTGTGGGACAACAAGTCTCTCATCTTGTTCGCCGTCGCTGTGAACGTCTAATTCATCTTGGATAACAGAGATGCTTGTGCTTTCCATGATACGTTTGATGAATAAGATGACAGCCAATACCAAGCCGATTTCGATAGCGATTGTGAGGTCGAAGATGACAGTGAGCAATAATGTTGTGAAGAGAACAGCGATGTCGCTTCTTGATTGTTTGCACATTGAAGCGATGGTTTTCCAGCCGCTCATGTTATAAGAAACAACGATAAGTACGCCAGCGAGGCATGACATTGGGATGAGGCCAACGAGGCTGCCTAAGAATAATAAAACCAATAACAATACGAAAGTGTGTACGATGCCAGCTACTGGTGTGCGTCCGCCGTTGTTGATGTTTGCCATTGTACGAGCGATAGCGCCTGTTGCAGGGATGCCGCCGAAGAATGGGACAACAACGTTAGCGATACCGTTACCGATGAGCTCTGTATTTGAGTTATGTCTGTCGCTGATGACACCGTCGGCAACCATCGCTGAGAGCAATGATTCGATGGCACCTAACATAGCGATGGTAAATGCTGCAGGAAGAACTTTTTGTGCAGTGGAGAATATAGTTTCACCTTCTGCTATTGCAGGCATTCTGAATGAAGGAAGACCTGAAGGCAATTCGTATAAGTCGCCGATAGTCTTGATAGAATCGACGCCAGCATATTTTTTCAAAACCCAAGTGATGACTGTCATGACGATGATTGCCAACAATGAGCCAGGGATTTTCTTTGAGATCTTTGGTGTGAGGACGATAATCAAGATGCTGAGCACACCTATTAATAATGCCCACCAGTTGATGTTAGATATGTTTTGGAAGTAACAAGCCCATTTGTCGATGAAGTTGGCAGGCACGTTTTCGATGCCAAGGCCGAAGAGGTCGTTCATCTGTGTTGAGAAGATGGTGATAGCGATACCGCCTGTGAAACCGACGATGATTGGGTAAGGCATGAACTTGATGATGCTTCCGAGTTTGAAAGTACCCATGAGGATTTGCATGATACCAGCGAGGATGGTCGCGATTGCGAGACCTGCAAGACCGAACTGCTGGATGATGCCGTAGATGATTACGATGAATGCGCCAGTAGGACCGCCGATCTGTACTTTAGAGCCGCCGAGAGCTGAGATGATGAAACCAGCCATGATAGCTGTGACGAGACCTTCTGTTGGACCGACGCCTGAAGCGATACCGAAAGCGATGGCCAAAGGAATTGCGACAATACCGACGATGATGCCGGCCATCGCGTCTTTAGCGAACATCTGTTTGTTGTAATTCTTTAATGTTGAAAATAAGCGAGGCTTAAAATCAATAGAAAATTTACGGCTTTTCTTTGCCTTTGTGTTAACAGTGTTTGTTTCTGCCATGACAAAAAAAACTTTGAATTATAATACTTTATGAATTTTTTTAAGAAATTTTCACTGATTTTTTTGAAGTTGCAAAGATAAGAAAAATTAGGAGTTATGAGTCAGGAGTTAGGAATTATTTTTTAACTAAGAACCAAGAGCTAAGAACTAAGTCTTGATTATAAAAAAGCCGCCACGAAGTCTTCGTGGCGTCTTGCTATAACTAAAATTATATTGAGAAACTTTTACTTCTTGATGAAACGTTTCATGACATCGCCGTTTTCAGTCTTGATATTGATGAAATAAACTCCATTGTTCAAGTCTGAAACGTTGATTGCATTGTTGTTGACACTTGTTGATTGGTAAACCATAACACCTGTGAGACTATAAATGCTAACTTCTGTTATAACTTCGTCAGTGTCAATTGTCAAATTGCTTTCAACTGGGTTTGGATAGAGCTTGAAGCCGTTTGCATTGATTTCTGTAATACTCAAAGTTGTTAATGACTTAAGAATATAATTTTTCCAAGGCTCTGCTGATTGATATGATGATAATGATGTTTCAGGAACATAAATAATCATATTGCTTGGAACGCCTTCAAAAATCTCGTCACCTGTTTCTGGTACTGTTGTAGCTCTGCAGATAATCTTAGCTAAACTTGTACATCCTGAGAATGCATAATTTGGAATTGTTGTGACTGTGCTTGAGATTTCAAATGACTTCAATGAAGTACAATCTTTAAAAGTAGAGTTGCCAATTGATGTGACACCTTCTGGAACTACGAAGCTTGGCAATTTGCTGCAGCCTTCAAAAGCTGAACGTCCTAACAAACTGACACTTGATGGGATTTCTATTGATGTCAAAGATGTACATCCTTGGAAACTGTAGTCGTAGATTGTGTGTAAGACAGAATTCTTTCCGAAAGCTACTTTTGATAATTTAGCATGATCTTTAAAAGCATTTTCTTCTACAATACCTAACTTAGCATTATCTCCGAATACGATGCTTTCCAAATTAGGACTGTCAGAGAAAAGATTTTCGTTGATAGATGTGATTGATGAGTTTTTGCCAAAAGTTACATTCTTTAATTTTTCACAATTTTCGAATGTGCTGTCTTTCAATTTTACAACTTTTGAGTTATCACCGAAAGTAACATCTTTAAGACCAGTACAGTTTTTGAATACGCCTTCGCCTAATTCACTTACGCTGCCAGGAATTGTTATTTTATATAAACTTGAACAATCGAGGAATGCATTGTCAGCAATCTTGTTGATAACTGAATTTTCTGCAAAAGTAACAGTACCTAAGTCTTTACATTCAAAGAAAGCTTTCACACCTATTTCTTTAACTGTCTTTGACATATTGACAGTAACTAATCTTGAACATTTTTCAAAAGCATTGGCTCCGATTGTTTCAACAGATTCTGGAATTGGCAAGTTATCCATTGATGTACATTCAGAGAAAGCATATTCTCCAATCTTCTTAATACTTGTAGGCAAGTTAAAGCTGATAGCATTCTTCCATAATTGAAATGCATTATCATATATTTGAACTACTTTGTAGTTTTTGCCGTCTTTTGAAACCTCAGATGGAATGTTGATGGTTGTTGGTTCTTCTGGAGCTTTGCTGCCTCTTACAGCACATTCTGTAGATGAAAATGCAACATAATCTAATGAATAACCATTATAATCAACTGTCCACCATCCGTCTTCTGGGATTCCTTCTTCAGTTGTAAAAGAAGCACTTGCTAATTCTGATGGGTCTCCATATTCGTTTACGGCTACTGCTGCAATGACATATTTTGTACCAGGATTAAGATTTGACGAAATATATTCGCCTCCTTCAGAAAAAGGTTCTACTTGTTCGATGATACCATCTATCCATTCCTCTTCACTATAACTATCAAAATCAGTTTTTTCAAGTACTGTTACATAGAATTTTTCTGTATTAGAGTTAGGTATTGCAGAATATGAAACTGTTGTTGCGGTAACATCTGTCACTTCAATGGAAATTCCAGCAGATGGTGCTGCTAATGTGGAAAAACGATAAGAATTATATTCATCAGAAAAATAAGTTACAGCTACAGCGACATAACTTGTAAGAGGTTCAAGATTGTGCGCTGTGAAAGTTTGATTTGCTTCTACTTCGACTCCATCTTCTATTGTAGCGTAAGACACTTCATAATCCCATTCAAAACTATCAAATTCATCCTGCGTGTAAACTTTACAATAAAAAAAATCATAAAAATCATCATCAATACTTTTAATTATAAAACTTGCACTAGTTGGTGTAATGTTTTCTTCTTCAAACCAAAAATAATCATCATCTGTGACTTTAGTTGCTGATGCTGCATCTTGTGCAAATAATCCCATTCCAGAGATTATCAATGCGAATAATAGTAAAAACTTTTTCATAATAATTTAATTTAATAATGTTTGTGATTAATAATTTATTGGTCACAAAAGTATTGGTAAATTATTATTTAAAAAAAGTTCTTTTTGGTTCTTATTGGGTCTATAAGTAATGGGTTAATAAGTAAAAAAAAGAAGCGCCACTGTAACAGTAGCGCTCCTAACTTATAGTCTTTGAGTCTTTGTGACTCTGTGTCTTTGCGTCTTAAAATTACCAAGCGAACAATGGGAATTCTGACATCATTTCGTTGACTTTTTCTCTTACAGCTGTCAATTTAGCTGTGTTGTCGATGTTGCTGATAACGTCGTCGATGAGTTCAACGATTGGTTCCATATGTTCTTCTTTAAGACCGCGTGTTGTGATAGCAGGAGTACCGATGCGGAGACCTGATGTTTGGAATGGTGAGCGGCTGTCGAATGGAACCATGTTCTTATTGACTGTGATGTCGGCTTGAACGAGTGTGTTTTCAACCATTCTACCTGTTACTTCAGGGAATTTAGAACGGAGGTCGATGAGCATGAGGTGGTTGTCTGTACCGCCTGAGATGATGTTGTAACCTCTGTCTGTGAAAGCTTTAGCCATCACTGTAGCGTTTTTCTTAACTTGGAGGATATATTCGAAGTATTCGTCTGAGAGAGCTTCGCCGAAAGCGACTGCCTTACTTGCGATGACGTGTTCGAGTGGACCGCCTTGTACGCCTGGGAATACTGCGCTGTTGAGGAGAGCTGACATCATTTTAACTTCGCCCTTAGGTGTTGTGAGACCCCATGGGTTTTCGAAGTCATCACGCATCAAGATCATACCACCGCGTGGACCACGGAGTGTCTTGTGTGTTGTTGTTGTGATGATGTGACAGTAATCCAATGGGTCGTTGAGGATACCGCGAGCGATGAGACCTGAAGGGTGTGAAACGTCAGCCATCAAGATAGCACCGACTTTGTCAGCGATTTCGCGCATGCGTTTGTAGTCCCAGTCGCGTGAATATGCTGAAGCGCCAGCGATGATGAGTTTAGGTTTTTTCTCGAGAGCTACTTTTTCCATGTTGTCGTAGTCAACGCGGCCTGTTTCAGGGCTTACTTGGTATGCTACTGGATTGTAGAGGATACCTGATGAGTTGACAGGAGAACCGTGTGAGAGGTGACCGCCGTGTGCGAGGTCGAGGCCCATGAATGTGTCGCCTGGTTGTAAACATGTGAGCATAACAGCCATGTTAGCTTGTGCGCCAGAGTGTGGCTGTACGTTTGCGTATGTAGCGTTGAATAATTCGCATGCTCTTGCTATTGCGATTTCTTCTGTTTGGTCAACGATTTGACAACCACCATAATAACGTTTGCCAGGATAACCTTCAGCATATTTGTTTGTCATTACTGAACCCATAGCTTTCAAAACTTGATCGCTGACGAAGTTTTCTGAAGCGATAAGTTCGATGCCGTGCATTTGGCGTTGTTTTTCTTTACGAATCAAGTTAAAAACTTTAGTGTCTTTTTTCATGATTTATCTATTTAATTGATATTTAATAAATTACATTATTTAAGCGCAGTACTAAACAATGTGCGCTTTGAACTCTCAAAGGTATGATTTTTTTTTGAATAAAAAAGAATTTTGTAAAAAAATGCTGTTGACCATTGACTATTGACTATTGACCATTGAACTTTAATTATGCATTATGCATTATGAATTATGAATTGAATTTTGGGCGTTCCGGCAAAGCCGTCGGGCTTTCCGCTATATCTTTGCTCGCTCCGCTCGCAAAGGATGCCGCTCCAATCCCTAACGCATTGGGAGCTCCTAATTCCTAACTTTCAATTCAATTATGCATTATGAATTAAAAAAAGCTATTTTTGTAAAAAATAAAATCTCCAATGAACACTCTCGACGCGATAAAGAAAACGATAGAACCTGAGTTGAAGCAATTCAATGTCTTTCTGGAAGATAGCCTGAAGTCTTCAACACCTTTGTTAAATAAGATTTTGAAATATGTCTTGAAACAGAAAGGCAAGCAAATCAGGCCGTTGTTCGTTTTATTGTCGGCGAAATGTCATGGCGAGATTAACGAAAACACTTACAGAGCTGCTGCTTTCATCGAGTTGCTGCACACTGCCACCTTGATTCACGATGACGTGGTGGATAATTCCGACAAACGTCGTGGCATGTTTTCTCTCAATGCTTTATGGAAAAATAAAATCGCGGTGCTCATCGGCGATTATCTTCTTTCAAAAGGAATGTTGCTAGCGTTGGAAAATAAAGATTATCAGATGCTTGACACTATTTCCGAGACCGTCAAGGCGATGAGTGAGGGCGAGATTTACCAGATGGAAAAGGCGAGACGCATGGATATCACAGAGGAAGATTATTATGATATAATAAGGAGGAAGACTGCTTCTTTGATTTCGTCGTGTTGTGTGGTCGGTGCGCTTTCTGTCAATGCCATAGAAAGTCAGGTCGAGAAGATGAGAAACTTCGGCATTTCTGCAGGAATCGCGTTCCAGATTAAAGACGACATTTTTGATTATCAGGTTGATAACAAGACAGGAAAACCAGCTGGCAACGACATTCAGGAGCATAAGATGACACTTCCTTTGATACATTTGTTAAAAATTAGTGATAATTCGGAAAGAAGGAGTATCATCAGAAAGATAAAATATCACGGCGATGAGGTTGAGGCTCGTATGGACATAATTAATAAGGTGCAGCAAAATCATTGTCTGGATTATGCTACAGAAAAGATGAATTCTTTTGTTGAAGATGCTTTGAGTCAGTTGGATGAGATTAAGAACGAAGAAGCATTGACGAGTTTGAAGTCTTTGGTAAATTATTGTATAGAAAGGGATAAATGATTATGAAGGGTTTAAAGGGACTTAAGGGTGTTTTGTGTTTTGTGTTTGTGCTGTTTTTTGGAGTGAATTTGTCGGCACAAGAGTTCTTTGGCGGAATTATTTTAGGTGGCGATATGTCGCAGGTTGGTGGCGACACGCGCGGAGGCTATAATAAAATCGGGATTGTTGGTGGAGCCTTCGCGGGCTTGAATCTGTCGTCTGATTTTGATGTCCAGATGGAGTTGAAATACATTCAAAAAGGTTCATATTCTACGGATGTGGAAAATTGGCCTATGTTCGATCCGTTTCTTATAAAATTGGATTATATTGACTTGCCTATAGTCGTTGGATATAATCTTAATAAGATAAATATCAACGATATAAATATGAAATGGCTGAGGTTTGAATTAGGGTTGAGTCTTGATTTTCTGGTCAATTACAGACAAGAAATACGAGGAGAAGTTGTGGCTAATAGTGATCCGTGGAAGAAGGTGGTGCTCAATACTGTTGTCGGAGCTAGAGTCAGTGTTAGGGAAAATATAGAAATAGGATTACGCTTCATCGACTCGATGACATCTATTTGTAGAAGCTCGAAATATCCATATGGCAATGGCAATGTGCTTTATATTAGAAGACTTTTGGGCCGATATGGAATGTTTAACGATGTTTTGCAGTTGGCGGTGTTTTGGAGGATATAGGAATTAAGGAACTGAGGAACTAAGGGTATGAGGAACTAAGGAACTGAGGAACTAGGGATTCTTATACCCTCAATTCCTCAAATCCTAAAACAACTCCAATTCTCCATTAACTGCGCCTCGTGTTCTTCCTAAGTGTCTGTAAGCGAATTCTGTTGCTTCGCGTCCGCGTGGCGTTCTCATGAGATAGCCTTCTTGTATCAAGAAAGGTTCGTACACTTCTTCAATAGTTCCAGCTTCTTCACCGACGGCAGTCGCGATGGTGTTGAGACCTACAGGACCGCCTTTGAATTTGTCGATGATTGTTGACAAGATACGGTTGTCCATGTCGTCGAGACCATGTTGGTCGACGTTAAGGGCCTTGAGACCGATGCGAGCTATGTCGAGTGTTATCGTTCCGTCGCCTTGTATTTGAGCGAAGTCTCTGACGCGCCGCAGCAGGAGATTCGCTATACGAGGGGTTCCGCGGCTGCGGCGCGCAATCTCGAATGCTGCTTCATGTTCGATAGGAACGCGTAATATCGAAGCTGAGCGTTTTATGATGTTTGATAATGTAGTCGCGTTGTAATATTCGAGTCTCATATTGATGCCGAAGCGTGCGCGCAGTGGTGCGGTGAGCAATCCCGAGCGCGTGGTGGCACCGATGAGAGTGAATGGGTTGAGAGCGATCTGTACCGAACGAGCATTCGGACCGCTTTCAATCATGATATCAATGCGGTAGTCTTCCATCGCGGAATAGAGATATTCTTCCACGATAGGGCTGAGGCGGTGTATCTCGTCGATGAAAAGAACATCGTTTTTCTCTAGACTAGTAAGAAGTCCAGCGAGGTTGCCTGGCTTGTCCAAGACGGGACCGGATGTCATCTTCATCCCGACACCAAGTTCGTTGGCGATGATGTGAGATAATGTTGTCTTTCCCAATCCTGGAGGACCATGAAGAAGGACGTGGTCTAACGACTCGCCTCTTTGTACAGCAGCACGCGTGAAAATCAAGAGGTTCTCAACGACTTGCTCTTGGCCTGCGAAGTTCTCGAATGCCTCAGGACGCAAAGCACGTTCAATCTCTAACTCTTGCTTGCTGAATGACTTACCGTATGCATCTAAATTCTCGTTCATAAAAAATACTTATGTCACAAAATTACATAAAAATTGTGCTACTTGTATCGTTTTTTTGTTTATCTTAGCAGAAAATTATACAAAAAAATGAAATTAATTTTAACAATATTATTATCTGTCATTTCAATATGTTGTTTTTCGCAAGAGGAAGGCTATGTCATTATTGAACAAGATCAACGGATTGAACAATTGATTCAAAGACAAAGAGAGATTCATGCGGCGGATAGCACAATCGATGGCTATAGAATTCAGATATTTATGGAATCTGGTAATGATGCTGTTGAACATGCAAATGCTGTCATGGTGGAGTTTTATGAAAAATATCCAGACATTCCTGTCTATCTTATCTTCGGACAGCCTTATTACAGATTGAGAGTGGGCGATTTCAGAACAAGATTGGAAGCAGAAAAGGTCTTCCAGACTTTAAGTAAGGATTATAAAAAGGCATTTATCACATCTGATAGAATACAGTTGCCATATAATGTTTTTTGTGATTCGCAATTATTAGATGAGAATTGGGATTATATTGGCAATGACACTATTAAAAATGATACGATAATAACAATAGATACTATCTATTATGAATACTAATATTAACTACTAAAAAAAATTGAATTATGAACGGTAAAATTGTAGTCGGTATTGATTTTTCAGAATGCTCTCTTAATGCTTTAGCACATGCTGTTAGTTTGGCAGAAAAATCGAATTTAGAAATAGTAATGCTATGGGTGAATAAGTTCTCTGAAGAATGCGTTCTCAATCACAATTGTGAATTGCTTGTCAGTGGAGCTAAGACACTTTTCTTGGAACTTATTGAAAAATACAGACCTGTACTCGGTGATAGAATTTCTTACGTTATCAGAGAAGGTCGCGTTTACGAATCTATCAATGAACTTTGTGAGGAAATAAAGCCATTGTTGGTTGTCATTGGAACTCACGGAATATCAGGATTCTCAGAAAAATGGTTGGGTAGCAACGCCTATCGTATGTCGTTGATGCTTGAAACTCCTGTAATCATAATAAGAAATGTTGTTGATGTCAATAAGTCATTGACAAAGATATTGTTGCCAATAGATAGCACTGTTGAAACAAGACAAAAGCTTCCATTGACAGCAAAGTTAGCGCAATATTTTGATGCAACAGTATATGTTTTGGCGGTTCATGTATCAACACTTGATGATGTTGCAGCGAAAGTGAAGAGTTATACTAATCAAGTTACTGAATATCTTGAAGATAAAGGCGTCAAATATGAAACTGATGAGATTTATTCAAGGGATTTGGTTAAAGACATCATTGATTATGCAGAGAAAATAGATGCTAACTTGTTGAGTATTATGGATGAGCAAGAAGATAATTTAAAAGTATTTGAAGGCTCTTATACTTTACAACTTGTTACGAAATCAAAATGCCCAGTGTTGATTACTCACATGAAGCAAATGTTCTCGTTTTCAATAAAATAAATTATTGCATAATTTTATCTGACATAATGCGTTTGATTGAAGTTAGGAATGGTTTTTGATTTGGAGCCTCAAAATTTTTACTATGGAAAATGAAGAAATAAATAAACAAATGGAGGAGCTTTTCCGTCTCTTTAAAAAGATGATGGAAAAGTATCCGCCAGATTCAATGCCGGGTATCGATAAGGCTCAAGCTGAACAACTTAAGATGATGTTGTCGAATTATGATAGCATGAAAGTCAGTTTCTCTTCAGATATGTTCGGTATCTTTGACGAGGAAACAACAAAGAAAATACTTGCCAGATTGATATCTCAACTGCGTGAACAATTGGGTGAAGACGCGCTTGATGAAGTGGTTGAAAAAGTATCTGTAGTAGAACAAAAAGAAAAAGAATTTGAACAGCTACCAACGCAGGACAGATATGTCGCTCTTCTCGATGCAATAGATTCAGAACTTAAAACACCTAATCTTTCAATGGAAGAGATTGATATGTTGTTAGATAAAAGAAAAAAAATCCAAGATGCTATCTCGAAGCAATTACATAGTTAAATATCGATATATGAAAAAAACTTCTTTATTATTTATCTTGTTGTTCATGTTTGCTTCATTGTCGCAAGCTCAACTTATTTCAGAAAGAACACAAGGAAAAGTGATTATCGGTGCTGATTTGTTTACCGATTTTAGTACGGGAAAGAAATATGATAATTTTGATTTGCGTGCTATAAACCAAGGCGTTAGCGTGTACTCTATGTTTAATTTCAAATTTGATAACACACCTCATTCTGCATCAGTCGGAGTCGGATACACAGGACATAACTACTATGTCAAAGGTGCTTATTTGAAACAACCATATAGCGAAGTGACAGAGTTCGTTAACGTGCCTTACGATTATAAATTAAGTAAGATAAATGTTAATTATATTGATATCCCTGTTGAAGTCAGCTTTAGATTTGTGGATAAATTTAAAATCACAGCTGGATTTAAATTCGGTATTTTGGCATCAGGAAAATCTAAATTCGTCGGCGAATTGTTAGATGATGATCAGACATATAGATTGAAAGCAATTAAAATCAGTAATTTAGAAAAATATGTTTACTCATTGACTTTGCGTGCTGCTTACAGAAGCGTTCATGTCTTTATGTCGTATCAATTCTCAGATACATTCAAAAATGGAACAGGTCCTTCGGTTAGACCGTTGTCAGTCGGTATAGGCGTAAGACCATTCTGATAGAACTAAGGCTTTTGAACTTAGAACTAAGAACTAAGAACTTTGAGCTGATTATAACAAATTATATATTAATAAAGGTATAATAAATCCTACAGCGAATCCAGTGTAAATCTGTGAGTTGCTGTGGGATTTTAAGTATAATCGAGCGGAACCGACAATGCCTGATAATATGAAGCTGGTAATTAAATAAGGTAAAAAAATACTAGATGATATTGTTGACATAATCAAAAGTATTGCCGTAAAAGCTCCCCAGCCTATTTCGTGCATGCTGATTTTCCACCAAAAATTAATCCAAAATACGATAACGCATAAAATCAAATTACAAATCAGATAGAAGTTGTATAATGCTAAAGCACTGATTCCGTTGAAGAAACGGCTTGTGGCAAAAAGGAAAATCACAACAGCAAAAATAGGAATGAATCTATCTTCTCTTTTTTCCATTGTTAAAGATTCAATTACCTTAAATTTTTTTAAGATAAGAATAAATATTATCGGTAATATAAATGTTGTGCCGAATATTACTGCGAGACATATTTCTGCTTTTATGAATGCTAATTTACAAATGCCTGATGCTATGAATATCAGGAACATCCATGTAGGTAATAAAATAGGATGGAATATTATTGATATAAATTGAGCTAACTTGTTCATAAGTTGATTACATTTCTTTTCGTAATCGTGCTACAGGAATGTCTAGTTGTTCGCGGTATTTTGCAATGGTACGTCTTGCGATATTGTAACCTTTTTCTTTTAAAATTTGAGTTAAGACATCGTCTGTCAATGGTTTAGACTTGTCTTCCTGTTCGATGCAATCCATGAGAATCTTCTTGATTTCTCTTGTTGATACTTCTTCGCCATCGTCGTTTGTCAATGATTCGCTAAAGAAACTCTTCAATGGGAATGTTCCGTAAGCTGTTTGGACGTATTTGCTGTTGGCAACACGCGATATTGTTGAGATGTCGAGGCCTACTTTTTCTGAAATATCTTTAAGAATCATAGGCTTAAGCTTTGTTTCGTCGCCTGTGAGGAAATATTCTTTCTGATATTCCATGATGGCTTCCATTGTGGTGTATAGAGTATTATGTCTTTGTTTGATGGCTTCTATAAACCACTTTGCTGATTCAATCTTGTTCTTGACGAAGCTGATAGCTTCTTTGTTGCTCTGGCTGCTTTTCTGTTTGGAAAAGTCTGTCAGCATATCGATATAATCCTTGTTGACATGAAGTTCAGGAGCGTTGCGGCTATTCAGTGTTAGTTCGAGTTTGCCGCAGTTGTTATAAATGGCGAAATCAGGAATGACATAATTGGAACGCTGTGATCCGCCTACGGAGCCTCCTGGTTTTGGATTTAGTTTAAGTATTTCCTTAAGCGCAGCACGGAATTGTCGTTCGCTGATGCCGCTTTTCTTTACGATTTTGTCGTAATGTTTCTTTGTGAACTCGTTGAAATACTGTTTGATGATGATTATAGGAAGAGTGTAGTCGATGTCATCTTCATTGTCTTCCTGAAGACGAAGCAATTGTATGAGCAGACATTCTTGCAGATTCGTTGCACCGACGCCAGCAGGGTCGAATTCCTGGATTATGTGAAGTACTTCCATCACTTCATCTTCGCTTACGTCTATATTTTGCGTAAAGAGAAGGTCGTCCATAATGCCAGAAATTGGGCGGCTGAGATAACCGGAATCGTCGAGGTTGCCGATGATATAAGTACCTATCTTATATTTCTTGTCATCGAGTTTGCGATATCCAAGTTGTTGAATAAGAATGTCATGAAAACTCTCTTCATCAGAAAGAGGGGCTTCATAATGTTCGTCGTCGCGACTATGGTTATTGGCTTTTAGTTTATATGCTGCGGCGTCATCATCGTCGTCTTGCATGTAATCATCGAAATCTGAGAGTGGATCGTAATCGTCGTTATTATCGTAATCCTGATTATCTTCAAACTCGTCGTCGTTGTTGTTGACATCATCGTTGAAGTTCTCGTTCTCGATTTCTTCAAGAGCAGGATTTTCTTCTATCTCCTCTTTGATGCGAGAGCTGAGTTCCATAGTAGGAATCTGCAACAGCTTCATCAAGAGAATCTGCTGTGGCGACAGCTTCTGCAGCATCTTTTGCGTCTGTGTCAGTCGTTGTGAGGACATGGAAGAAAATCCTAATTTTTATTTATATAAATTAATATTCACAATTCTTTGGTGTACGTGGGAATGCGATAACGTCTCGGATGTTGCCCATACCTGTGATGAATAACATAAGACGTTCGAAACCGAGACCATAACCTGAGTGAGGAACAGAGCCGAAGCGGCGTGTGTCTAAGTACCATTCCATTGATTCTTTTGGAATACCGACTTCGTCCATACGTTTTAACAATTTTTCGAGGTCTGTCTCACGTTCTGAACCGCCGATGATTTCGCCGATGCCTGGGAATAAAACGTCCATAGCTCTAACGGTCTTGCCGTCTTCGTTTTGTTTCATATAGAACGCTTTGATTTCCATTGGGTAGTCAGTCAAGATAACTGGTCTCTTGAAGTGTTTTTCAACGAGATAACGTTCATGTTCTGATTGTAAGTCAACGCCCCAGCCTGTGACAGGATATTGGAACTTGCCTTTTTTGTTGTAGTTGCTATTTTTAAGGATGTCGATAGCTTCTGTGTAAGTCAATCTTTGGAATGGGTTTTCTAAGATGAAGTGTAACTTCTCGATTAATTCCATTGATTTTTCTTCAGCTTTCTTATTCTTTTCTTCTTCTTGGAGACGTTTGCTTAAGAATTGGAGGTCGTCCATGCAGTTGTCTAATGCATATTGAATCAAGAATTTAAGCATATCTTCTGCCAAGTCCATATTGTCGTTGATATCGTAGAATGCCATTTCAGGTTCAATCATCCAGAACTCAGCGAGGTGGCGTGAAGTATTTGAGTTTTCAGCGCGGAAAGTAGGACCGAATGTGTAAATCTTACCTAATGCTGTTGCTGCGAGTTCGCCTTCGAGCTGACCTGATACTGTGAGGTTTGTTGCTTTGCCGAAGAAGTCTTGTGAGAAGTCGATTTTACCTTCTTCAGTCTTTGGCAAGTTGTTGAGGTCTAATGTTGTTACTTGGAACATTTCGCCTGCGCCTTCGCAGTCAGATGCAGTGATGAGAGGAGTGTGGATGTTGTAGAAACCTCTTTCGTTGAAGAACTTATGGATTCCGAATACCATGCAGTGACGTAAACGCATGATTGCGCTGAAGGTGTTTGTACGGAAACGGAGGTGAGCTATTTCGCGTAAGAATTCGAGTGAGTGTTTCTTAGGTTGTAAAGGATATTTGTCAGGGTCAGCAGCTCCGATGAGTTCGATGCTTGTGACATTCATCTCAACGCTTTGTCCGCTACCTGCTGATTTTACTAAGTTGCCTGTTGCTGAGACAGATGCGCCAGTGTGCATCAAAGCGAGGTTTTCTTCTGGAATGACGTTGAGGTCGATTACCAACTGGAGGTTATTGATAGTAGAACCATCGTTCAATGCGATGAAAGCTACGTTTTTGCTGCCGCGTTTGTTACGCACCCAACCCTTGACATTTATCTCTTTGTCAAGCTCTTGCATTTGTAATGCATCTTTAATTTCTGTACGTTTCACTGTATATTTCTTTAAAGTTATTCTAA
>JAZLAL010000080.1:0-2380 GCA_045613185.1 Bacteroidales bacterium
GATGGCCATAGTGGCTGATGAAGATTGAAGGATGAGTGTCAATATCGTTCCGAAAGCGAGGAATAACAGCACTGAACCGAAGCCGTGTGATGACCATGTCGTTACGAATTCTAATACTGCAGGTGTCTCTCTGAGGTCTGGCACCGATTCTTTCATGAAGGAAAGTCCGAGGAAGAGGAGTGAGAAGCCGACGATGAGTTCGCCGATGTTTTTGCGTTTGTCTTGTTTCGAGTTGGAGAAAAGGAAACCGAATATCATCAATGGTATCGCGAGTATTGAGATGTCGGCTTTGAAACCTAACCATGCTACTAACCAAGCTGTTACCGTCGTGCCAATGTTAGCTCCCATAATGACGCCGATGGCTTGTACTAATGTCAGAAGTCCTGCGTTGACGAAGCTGACGACCATGACTGTTGTTGCTGATGATGACTGTATCAATGCGGTGATTCCCAAGCCTGTCATCACGCCTTTGAAAGGATTTGATGTCATCGCAGATAAGAAACCTCTTAGTTTATCGCCGGCAGCTTTCTGCAAGCCGGAACTCATTAAGTTCATGCCGTAGAGGAACATTCCCAATGCTCCTAATAATGTAAATACTTGTAATATGCTCATAAAAATTATATTATTTTACGACTGCAAAACAATACAAATTATGTTACAAAAATGTTTCAAAATAATTAGAGTTTGGTTAAATGATGGGAATGTTATCCCATCTTGCCTGTAAGATAAGCTTTGGTGCGTTCGTCTTTTGGATTTGTGAACATATTCTCAGTATAGTCATATTCAACGAGTTCGCCTAAATACATGAACATTGACTTGGATGAAATTCGTCTGGCTTGTCCCATATTGTGTGTCACAATTAATATTGTTACTTCTTTTTGCAGTTCTAACAATAATTCTTCAATGTGTTTTGTCGCGATAGGGTCGAGGGCGGAAGTCGGTTCGTCCATCAGAAGTACGTCTGGCTTCATTGCCAAGGCGCGTGCAATACATAAACGCTGCTGTTGTCCGCCAGAGAGGAAAGTACCTTTCTTATTTAAAACATCTTTCACTTCGTCCCAAAGAGCTACATTTTTCAGACAACGTTCCACTGTTGCGTCTTTTTCTGATTTGGATAAATTGATGCCGTTTAAGGTAAATCCTGATAAAACGTTGTCATATATGCTCATCGTTGGAAATGGGGCAGGGCGTTGGAATACCATCCCGACTCTACGACGTACGTCGATAGGTTCCATTGCAAGTATGTTTTCTCCATTCAGCAATATTTCTCCGTTGACTTGTATGTTCTGATAGAGGTTGTGCATAAGGTTTGCTGCACGAAGCAATGTCGATTTTCCACATCCTGAAGGCCCCATGATGGCAGTGATGGTGTTTCTTTCAATGGCGGCTGATACATATTTCACTGCCATAGTCTGTTTGGTGTAAGAGACACAAGTGTTTTTGAATTCTAATATCGGTGTTTTTACTGATTCCATTTCTTTGCAAAATATTTAGCTAATATATTTAATGATAATACGAATAATAAAAGGAATAATGAGGCTCCCCAGATGAGGTCTTGGAGGTTTGGGTCGTTGAAGAACTCCCATATCAGGAGTGGTACTGCTGATATTGGTTTGTCGATGGAGAAGCGTATGAGTGAGCATCCTAATGCTGTGAACATCAGCGGCGCTGTTTCTCCGATTACGCGAGAGATGGCGAGCAGAACTCCGGTGAAGATGCCTCCGAAAGCAGCAGGAAGTTGTACTCTCAGCATCACTCTTGCCTTGTTGCCGCCTAATGCCAGACCTGCTTCTTTTAATGATGCAGGGAGTATTTTTAATGTCTCTTCTGTGGAACGAATTATAAGCGGTAACATCATGATGAAAAGTGCTACGCTGCCAGCTATTGCTGAGTAGCCTTTCATCGGAACGACCACCCATATATATGTTATGATTCCGATGATGACAGATGGCGTGCCTTGTAATAAGTCGGTGAGGAAACTGACAGTTTTTGCAAAACGATTCTTGTCGTTTTCTGCGAGGAATGCTCCGCATAATATTCCGATAGGCACAGCGAATACTACTGCCATTCCTAGCATTATCATAGTTCCGATGATGCCGTTGGCGATGCCTCCAGGTATGGGTTCTCCGGCTTCAATGGCTTTCATCGCCTTGTATGCCGTCGGCGTCGGCTCGGTGAAGAACGACCATGTGAGCTGATCGTAGCCTCGGAGGAACACTTCTCCTAAGATGGCAATCAAAGGCACAGCGGTAAGTGTTGCGAGTAGACATACCGTCCATAGCATGAGCTTGTCTTGCGCTAATCTTTTCTTTATTTTTAAATGTGTCATAATTACGATATTCTTGCACGTTTGATAATCATTTTTCCAATCATATTTATC
>JAZLAL010000081.1:0-11079 GCA_045613185.1 Bacteroidales bacterium
ATACAATTATGGCATTCAACTTAAGAAACAGAAGCTTTTTGAAGTTATTAGACTTCACTCCAAAAGAAATTCAATACTTTTTAGATTTAGCTCGCGACCTCAAACGCGCTAAATATGCAGGCACAGAGCAACAAAGATTAAAAGGCAAGAACATCGCTTTGATTTTCGAAAAGACTTCAACACGTACACGTTGTGCTTTCGAAGTTGCAGCTTACGACCAAGGCGCTCACGCTACATACTTAGGACCTTCAGGTTCACAAATTGGTGTTAAAGAATCTATGGCTGACACAGCACGCGTTTTAGGCCGCATGTACGACGGTATCGAATATCGTGGCTTCGACCAAGCAACAGTTGAAGAATTAGCTAAATACGCTGGCGTACCAGTATGGAACGGTTTGACAAACGAATTCCACCCAACACAAATCTTGGCTGACTTCTTAACAATGACAGAACACACAGACAAACCATTAAACAAAGTTACTTTCGCTTACGTTGGCGACGCTCGTTTTAACATGGGTAACTCTTTGATGGTCGGTGGCGCTAAAATGGGTATGGACGTTAGAATCGTTGCTCCTAAATCATTACAACCAGACGCAGCTCTCGTAGCAACATGCCAAGAAATCGCTAAAGAAACAGGCGCAACAGTTACAGTTACTGACAACGTTGAAGAAGGCGTTAAAGGTTGTGACTTCATCTACACAGACGTATGGGTATCAATGGGTGAACCAGCTGAAGTATGGGCAGAACGTATCAGCTTGTTAAAACCTTACCAAGTCAACGCTGAAATGATGAAGATGACTGGCAATCCAAAATGTAAATTCATGCACTGCTTACCAGCATACCACAACTTAGAAACACAAGTCGGCCGTGACGTTTACAAACAATTCGGTCTCGATGGCGTTGAAGTTACAGAAGAAGTTTTCGAATCAGAAAACTCAATCGTATTCGACGAAGCAGAAAACCGTATGCACACTATCAAAGCTGTTATGGTAGCTACATTAGGTGATTGATTTTTTTTAAGACTACAAGACCACAAGTCTACGAGTCTACAAGATAAGGTCGCTGCGAGAAATCTCGTGGCGACTTTTTTTGTGGAATTCTGGAATTCTGGATTTGAGGAACTGAGGAATTGAGGAACTGAGGAACTGAGGATTTGAGGATTTGAGGAATTATATAAAAATAAAATAACAAAATCATAGACATGTAAGGATGACAGAGATTACATCTGTCGCGCTTTGCGCTTCATTACCTGCCTATAAATGCCGCTCCTACGGAGCTGATTTGAGTATACTTTTCACTATCGCTTTTTGACATAAAAAATAACTTTGACGAAAATGTTTTCATCAAAGTTACTATATTCGATTGGTATACATTGACTTATAATGATTATACCAAACATTTTTGGCAATTATAACTGAGTTTAAGCCTCTGATGTGTATTCCGGAGCTTTAGGCAGTTTGTTTTTCATATAAATAAACAAAGCAACAAACACAACTAACGACAAAGCAAAGACTATGTAAGTTGTAGTAGCTCCCCATAATTCGATGGTTTTAGTGTTAAGTTCTTCCGGAGTTGATGTTGCCATTACAATACAAGATAAGCCATTGTTAATGAAGTGACCAATAAATCCAGGTACTACGCTACCAGTACGATAATATAACCAACCAAAAAGCAATCCTATAAGAAAACCAAATAACATTTGTGCCGGATTCATATGTATGATGCCAAATACCGCAGCAGAGATTAAGATGGCATAAACAGGCTTCATTCCTTTTCTCAAAAAATGACCTTCTATAGCACCACGGAAAAGCAATTCCTCTACCAAAGGAGCCATAATAGCAATAGCAATGACGCCAAATACACTATTACTCATCTGAACAAAAGTATCCTGCATCATATCTGGAATGTTAAGAAATTCGCTACAAAGATTTGAAAATATCATTACTGCAAAAATTAAAGGAATGCTCAACAATATTGTCTTACCAGGAACCTCGCAGAAGCTCTTAAGATTGAACTTTACATACTTAAAGTGAATGAGATGCCAAATCATTACTATGCCAGCAACAATCATCGCTAAAGCCATTATAGCATACATATGTCCGTCCATAAACGACTCAGGGTCAAATACATAATCAGAGTCATCACCATAAGCTTTATTAGCCATTATTCCGCCCATAACATAACCTACAGCATAAAAAATCATAAATGCTATTGAAAACACCAATTGATAAAGGAAATAGTAAATTACTAATTTGATTGTAGTTTTCATAATTAAATTGTTTTGAATGTTAAACTTTGTAAATATTTTTTTCGTTGTGCAATATATATTTTTTTCACCAAATACATATATTTTTTCACTAAAATTTCAAAAAAAATCTAAATTCGCATGTTTGGCAATTATTAAACAAATAAAATCTTATGAAAAAGCATCTGTGAATTTGTAAAGACGTTAGCCCTGTGGCTGAGGAATTTTAAGTCACCGAGACACCGAGACACCAAGACTACAAGTCAGAGTTCTTAGTTCAACAGTCAATGGTCAATGGTCTAAAAAAACTTGTTGTCTTTTTCATATCTTTGTCCTTATGAAAAAACTATTCTACATCATATTGCTATTATTATCCTTCATATCATGCGAGACGAAAGAAGAATACCATCTATCGCCAGAACTTGAAGAGGTTAGAGCATTGATGCAGACAAATCCAGAAACAGCACTATCAAAACTTCAAAACCTCAACGACTCTGAATCTCAAAAACTTAGTAACTCTGCAACTCAGGACCTCAGCAACTTAGAATATTCTATCCTCCTCGCCGAAGCCCTCTATAAAAACTACCTTCCTCAATCTAATTTCGACGATATTAAGGCTATTGTAAACTATATTGAAACAGAAAAAACAACTCCTAATTCCACACTCCTAATTCCTGTCTATCTCCGCGCCAAAGCTCATTACTATCATGCAGTAGGACTAAATGAACGCAATGATATTGTAAACGCTTGCGAACATTACCTGAAAGCTCTTGAAAGCATAACAACGCAGAAAGCAATCCAACGTAATGATTTTGATTACGAAAAAATTAAATTAATTTCTCTAATCTATACTCGCCTAGGAGAACTGTTCCTAGACAACGCATATATAGATTTAGCTCGAACAAAATTCGAATATGCATTGAAATATATTGAACTACTTGACAATAATCATTCAAAAGCAATAATATTTAAACTTATTGGAAACACATATCATTTTCACAATAACACCGACAGCGCATTAATTATTACAACAAATCACTACAAACAAATTCTGACATTTTCAACAAATTGGATATTGAAAAAAGCATTGCTCAGATATTATTCGAAAAAGGAGAAAAAGATAGCGCATACACACTGATTAACAATAATATACATAAAACAAAGAACAATATTGTTCAAGAATCATATTACGGAACATTAGGACAAATGCTTTTTGAAGATAAAGCATATGATTCAGCTATATATTACCTGAATTTAAGTCTTAAAAGCCAAAATTACTATATTCAATATTTGTCAGCGACAAAATTATCTGCAATATATGACATATTAAAAAACTTCGAAAAAAAAGCATATTATGACAATATAACTTCACAATTGTCTATCAAAAACACTCGTAAAAGCATCGAAAAAGCAAAACTTCAAAATGTATATGATAAATATCAAGAACGTAAGAGACATATAGAAAAATCCAGTAACAGAATAAAAATTTATGTCACAATAAGTTCATTAGTTATTCTGGCTATTTTCATCATTATGCTGATGAAATATAGTTATCATCGTAATCATAAAAAACTTCTGAAAACTTTAGACTCTAAAGAAAAGACGATATCCGATTTTAATAACAAGCTTAAAATAAAAAAAACGTCAGAAACGACACTGAGAACAAACTGCAAAACAGATTTTGAGGCTTATTATAATTCTGCAATATGTCAGAAAATATTGAACAGGAAATTATCTGATTTCACAGCACTATCAGAAAATGAACTTGCATTACTTCTTGTAGCGGCAGATAAAAATCTAGGCAACATAACAAAAAGCCTAAAAGAAAAATACCCTAAATTAAAAAAGGATGACTTTTATTACATCTGTTTGCTGCTTCTCAACATTGAGAAAAACAAATTCCAATATCTCTTAGGAAGAAACAGAAAAACCATATGGGAAAGGCTGAACAAAATTAAAAACATAATGAATGTAGGAGAAAACGATGACCTATATATATTTATCAAAAATATACATGCCACATAATCTCCCTGTATCTCAGCGACTTAACATCTTACAAACACCCCAAAAAGTAACAAGTTTTTTCTTGACAAGATAAAAAATACGGTCTAATTTTATGTCATAAACTTTAAAAATGAAAATACCATGACAAAAAAATTAACGTTCACATTACTTTTCGCATTGCTTTTACAAAGCGCATTAATGACAGAAGCAAAACAAACATCAACTAAAGAAGGTGTTGAGGTAGAGAAAATTTACACCAGCACTGTGAATGGATCGCAATACCGTCAACCACCTTTAGTAGACATTACAAGCCATTATTTAACTATAACAATTTATGAAAATGTAGGTATCGCTCATATCATGATTAGAGATTCAAATGGTATTATGGTTGAATTAGACAATATGATATCAAGTCCAAACACCACAAGTATCTACATTTCAAATACCGGCTACTACAGAATTGACATCGTCCTAGGCAATGGAGATATCTATTACGGCTATTTTACCGTACAAGATGGCATTACTATTTAAAAAACAAGCATTATCCTATTAAAATTCAGTTAGATAAATTTAGGCAAGAAGACAGATAAACATTTACCAAAATTTATATACTAACAAAGTCCTTATAATTGAGTGTTGTGTATTTGATAAAAGAGAAGTCTTTTATTATCTCGTAGAGACGCAAAAGCTCGAAAAGATATTATTCTTAAAGAGTTTAGCGTCTTTGCGAGATTTTTTAATTTTTTGAAATAACATCAAATTCCAGAATATGTTTACCACAAACATAATCATGAATTATGAATTAAAAAAACATCCATTAATTCAATAATTATCACTACATTTGCAAATTGAAATAATCTGTACTAACCAAATATATTTTATATGAAAAAGCTACTTTTTGTTTTCTCATTATTTTGCTTAATACTTACATCTTGTAAAAAAGATCCTGTCATTACCCTTAGCGTAGATAAAATGGAAATCTCTGCTGATGGCAAAGACATCACAACGTTTAAAGTCATTTGCGATGACGAAAAAGATGTCACAAACGAATGTCAGATTTTTTTCTCAGACACTAAGAAAGAACTCGTAAGTAATTCATTCTCAACAACAGAACCAAACACATATTCATTCTATGCCACTTACGAGAAAGCCGTATCTAATACTGTCAGCATCACAGCGTTAGAAGTTGAAGAAGAAAATGAAGACGAGGATGATAATGAAGAACCCGAAGACCCAGAAAATCCTGAAGACCCAGAAAATCCTGAGGATCCTCAAGAGCCAGAGATTCCAGAGATCCCTCAAGACACAATAGTATCACCTATAACGCTTAACGCTTCTAAAACTACAATCATAGCTGACGGCAAAGATAAAATTGTCTTCAACGTGACACAAGATAGTTTAGACATAACAAACGACACAAAGATTTATGTCGGCGAAAACAAACTAAGACTCAACGTATTCACTTCAAAAACAGCAGGCACCTACATCGCATATGCGACAAAAGGAGAAGTGAAATCTAACGAAATAACAATCACTGTTAAAGCTGTAGACGAAAACGGGGACGAGCCCGAAGATCCTGAGAATCCTCAAGAACCTGAAAATCCTGAAGAACCAGAAGATCCTCAAGAACCAGAAGATCCAGAAATTCCAGAAGAAAAACCTATTGTTATTAGCGCGTCAAAAACTAACATCACTGCTGACGGGACAGATATTGTCACTTTCACAGTGAAACAAGATAATAACGACGTAACCAGCAATACTGAGATTTATGTCAACAGCAACAAAATTGAGGGCAACACATTCACAACCACAGTTGCAGGAACATATAAAGCATACGCCAAAAAAGGTGAACTTAAGTCTAACGAAATAAGTATCACAGCAGTAGCTGTAGTAGAACCAGAAAAACCTATTGAGCTTATTGCCTCAACAACTAACATCATAGCTAACGGCAGCGACGCCGTGACATTCACCGTAATGCAAGAAAACAACGACGTTACAAGTCAAGCAAATATCTTTGTCAACAACCAGAAACTTGCTTCAAATAAGTTCAGCACTTACGCTGCTGGCACTTACACAGCATACGCACAAAAGAACGATGCTATATCAAACGAGATAACAATCACTGTTGAAGCACTTCCTGACATGGGCAAGACTATTGTCTTCGCAGAAGGAGTATCACTCACATCAGGCTGGTACGACGTTAACAAATTGAAAAACGGAGGCGGCGACATCAATATGTGCTGGGCTGCATCTGCATCTAACATCATACAATGGTGGCAAGACCGTTATGTTGCAGCAGGAAACACATTGCCAGCAGGCGCAGTCACAGGCCCTGGAACCAAGACATATCCAGAAGGCTATAAATACAACCTCGCACTTATGGAATTGTACCGCGACTTATGGTGGAATGGCAAAGGCGGCAGCACCGACCATGGCGTGATTTGGTATTTCGAAGGACGTAACATCCAACAATACGCTTCTGAAGGTACCCTCGCACAACCTAACGACAACACATCAGGCGGTTATTACTCCAGCATCTGGAATCAGATATTACAAGAAACATATCACGAATACAGCTACCTAAGCTTCAGCAACCTCATCGCTGGAGAATTCAACAACTACAGCATCTGGGGTAATGGCTCAGGACTTCAAGGTAATGCTCGCTTAAAGAAATTCTCTGACTTAGTCGTAGAATTCATCGACAGAGGCGTGGTGTCATTCGTCATCTCATTAAATTCTAACGGCGGCTTGTTACATGCTACAACATTATGGGGCTACGAAATAGATAACGCTACAGGCATGATTACAAAACTTTGGATTACCGACTCCGACGATATGCACCAAAGCGGTAACGGCGACCCAACAGTACAAATGCTACGCGAATATTCCGTCAGCTTCGACGGCAGCAAAGTTAAACTCTCAGGAGCTCCTTACGGCAACTGCTGGGCAATATCACTCCTCCCAGTATCTGGCTACGGCTCAGCAAAATAATTGATAGATAATTATTGATGATGATGTTAAAGAAGATAAAAAACATATCACTCTTTTTGGCATGTATGGTGCTTATGCTCCATACCATTGTGCCACATCATCATCATAACAATACCACAACATTATGCCTCAGCCAATTAAGCCATAATGCTTGCGACGACAGCAGCTCTTGTACTTCTCATCACGACAACGACAACGATTGCGAGGATTCAGACTGCACGATAGATGACTTATACGCTCCAAAAGATAATCACGAGATAAAATGTCGCCTCGATGTGATAAAAGCATTGTCGTTAGATTATTTCCTCATCTCATTCGTCAATCTCTCACTAAATGATATTCTTAAAAACAAAGGCAGCGACTTCCGACGAGAAATCGTTGCTTTGATATTTCAAAATCCGCATATCAATTCCATATTCGGATTAAGGGCTCCACCGCAATTTTAAGTTGAAAATTGACAATTAGGAGTTAGCCCTGAAAGGGCGCAACATATATAGCGTAAGGCGCGCCTTACGAATAAAAAAATAAATTAAACCAATAAAAAAATGAAAAGAATATTATTAGTTATAGCTATTATCGTAGGATTGATTTCTTGCGCTAATGACAAAGCAAAACAAGCAGCTCATAATCACAGTCATCAACATTCAGAAAGTTGCACTCACGACCACAATCATGACCACGATCATAATCATGACCATGAACATAATCATGACCATGAACATGATCATAATCACGATCACGCAACTCACGACCATAATCACGATCATAGCCATCAGCATTCAGATGCTTGTAATCATGACCACAATCATGACCATAACCACGATGCTCACAATCATGAAGGTCACAATCACGACCATTCAGCCAACAGCCATAGCCACGACCATGGTGATGACGCTATCACTTTCCCAGTCGACCAACAAAAGAAAATCGACTTTGAAGTAGTTGAAGTTGTATCAGAACCTCTTTATCAAGTCATCAGAACATCAGCACAAATCGTTCCTTCACAAGAAAGTGAAAAGATTTTAACAGCTACAACAAGCGGCATCGTGACTTTCACAAACAACGACCTCGTTCCAGGTCTCGATGTTAAATCAGGTCAAGTTTTGTTCAGCATCGACAATGAAGACATGGCTGACGACAACCTCTCAACACGCCGTGAAGAAGTAGAAGCAGAATACGAAAAAGCAAAATTAGATTACGAACGTAAACAAGCTCTTGCAGAAGACAAAATCATCTCTGAAAGCGACTTAATCGACGCAAGAACAGAATATCTCAAAGCTAAGAAACATTACGACAATATGCTTAAGAACTTCCCAGAAGGAAAGACTCTTCACAGAGCATCTATCACAGGTTCAATAAGCGGAATATTGATCCCTAACAATTCTTACGTAGAAGCAGGTCAAGCTATCATGACATTGGCACAAAACGACAAGCTCTATCTCCGCGCTGATGTACAATCAAAATATTATCCTGTTTTGAAAGATATTAAGACAGCTAACGTAAAGACTAACGACGGCATCGTCTATACAATAAACGACTTAGGCGGTCGTCTCTTGTCATACGGCAAGACAACAGACATCAACAATCCTTTGATTCCTGTCACTTTTGAAGTGAAGAACAACGGCAACCTCATCCCTGGTTCTTTCGTTGAAGTATTCATCACAGCTGAAAGCGACAAGATGGGCGTTATGTTACCAAACAGCGCTATCGTTGAAGAAATGGGCATCTACTGCGTCTTCGTACAGACATGCGTCGACTCATTTGAAAAACGTATCATCACCAAAGGCGTTACCGACGGAAGCAAAACTCAAATCCTCAAAGGCGTGAAAGCAGGAGAGAGAGTAGTAAGCAAAGGCGCTGTCAACGTGAAATTGGCACAAGGCTCAGCAGCATTAGACCCACACGCTGGTCACGTTCATTAATCCAAGGAGGTGTCTATGTTAAATAAAATCATCAAGTTTTCATTAGAAAACAAATTGTTCGTACTCGTAGGAGCAATTTTGTTAATCATCGGCGGTTACAGCTCAATGCGCCAGATGGATATCGACGTCTTCCCAGACCTTACAGCACCTACCGTCGTCGTCATGACCGACGCTCATCGTATGGCAGCTGAAGAAGTAGAACGTCTCGTCACTTTCCCTATCGAGACAGCTATGAACGGCGCTACCAACGTACGTCGCGTGCGTTCTGCATCAATGATGGGTTATTCTTTCGTATGGATTGAATTCGACTGGGGCATGGACGTATACCGCGCTCGTCAAATCGTCAGCGAGAAAATGGTTACACTCGAAGAAGCACTTCCTTCAGGCGTGACGCCAATCCTCGCTCCACAGTCAAGCGTCATGGGTGAAATCCTCTTCGTAGGTCTCCAAGCCGACAGCACTTCCATGATGGACCTCAGAACTATGGCAGAATGGGTCGTAAAACCAGCTATCTTATCAACAGGCGGCGTGTCTCAAGTGACTATCATCGGCGGTGACCTCAAACAATATCAGGTACTCGTCGACCCAATAAAAATGGGACATTACGACATCACCATGGAAGAAATGACGGCCATCTGCGAAAGCATGTGCGTCAACTCAGTTGGCGGCGTCATCCGCGACTTCGGCAATGAATACGCTCTCAGAGGCATGGGCCGTACAACAGATTTAGAAGAACTCGGAAAGACATATATAAAGACTATCAACGGAAAGCCTGTCGTCGTCTCTGACGTAGCAGAAGTAGTTCTCGGCAGCGCAGTGAAGATGGGATTCGCATCACTCAACGCAGAAGAAGCTATCATCCTTTCAATATCAAAACAACCTAACATCAACACTTTAGAAGTAACAAAGAACATCGAGAGAAACCTCAGAGAGATTAAAAAGTCACTCCCAGCTGACGTCAAGATGGACACTAAGATTTTCCGTCAAGCCGACTTTATCGAGGCATCTGTCAGCAACGTAGCGAGAGCTCTCATCGAAGGTGCTATCTTCGTCATCATCATCTTGTTACTTTTCTTAGGCAGTTTCAGAACAACACTCATCTCAATCATCGCAATCCCTTTGTCATTATTAGGAACGCTCATCGTCCTTCATCTTATGGGAATGAATATCAACACAATGACATTAGGCGGTATGTGTATCGCCATCGGTTCTTTAGTTGACGACGCCATCATCGACGTTGAAAACGTTTACAAACGATTGAGACAAAACTTCCTTAAGCCAAAAGAAGAACGCGACTCTATATTCAATGTCGTTTATAATGGTTCATGCGAAATCCGTACTTCAATCATCAACGCCACATTGATTACCATCGTCGCTTTCACTCCAATTTTCTTCTTGTCAGGAATGGAAGGCAGAATGTTGAAACCACTCGGCATCGCTTATATCATAGCATTATTAGTGTCATTAGTAGTAGCTTTGACGATAACACCATTGCTCTGTAAGATGATGCTCACATCGGACAAATATCTCGCAAAACAAGAGAAAGAAAGCTGGGTTGCACGCCATCTCTCAAACGCTTACGCAAAGTCATTACAATGGGCTTTAGGTCATAAGAAAACCGTCATCGGCGGAACATTAGCAGTTCTCGTAATCGCTTTGGCGATGTTCTTCAATATGGGACAAAGCTTCTTGCCTGACTTCAACGAAGGCTCTTTGACAATATCAGCGGTCTGTAAGCCAGGCGTTTCATTATACGAAAACAATAACTTAGGCAAAATCATCGAACGCGAGTTGTTATCAATTCCTGAAGTCACTTCGACAGCACGTCGTACAGGACGCGGCGAGTTAGACGAGCACTCACAATCGACCAACGGCGCCGAAATAGATGTCAACTTCGACTTGGAGGACCGCTCGCAA
>JAZLAL010000082.1:0-6616 GCA_045613185.1 Bacteroidales bacterium
GCTGCGCCTTTTGTAAGATAAAAGCGAGAGTTTTCAAGACGTTGCAATACCGTTGCAGGATATTGTGTCGTCATCTCCGACTCAAGTGCATTCTTGATTGTCACTGCGTTAGATTCGCCAGCTGCACAAACGATAGCGACAGTCTTAGGATTTCTTGTGATAGTTTCAAGACCAATTGTTATGACGAGGCGATTCTTTGCCACTTCGATGCCGCCTAATGATGAAGCAGCGTCGGCTTGTGTCGCGAAATTAGTCTGACGCAATTCTGTATTGGAATGATGACTCGTTCCGCTGATATTGAAAGCAATACGTCCGTCAGAACCCAATGTGCTTACCAAGAAACCGATGTCGCCTTTGGCTTTTATTTTATCTTCATATCTTGAACACCAGTCGTCAATCATGAAAAGCGACTGCTGCTGAATCTTTTCTGTCTCATTCTCAGCTTGTCTGTAACGAAGACTCAAATCTATTTTGAAATCAGGAAAAATCTCGTTGAAAGACTTGTTGTCGTATAATTTGATATCATCGCAGTTTATGAACAAGGCACGTTTAGGATCCAAGCCAAAACCTTTGATGAAATTCTCATTCACATAATGATAAAATGAGTTATGCTGTTTTGGCGAGATAGGATAGAACTCGTCCATCTGAACGAAGTGCAATTTAGAAAGGTCAGGTTTCTTGACGCCGCCTAATCCATATCTTTCAAGGACTTTCTGTGTCTCGGCTTCGTTCCAAGTGTCTAAGAAGTGATGAGTATAATGTATAAAATTCTTTAAAGACTTATCTGACGACAGACTGATTACGCCTTCTGGATTTTCGGAAACCCATTCAAGGAAACGTAAGGCTGTCATAACGCCCAACTTAGGCACACTGTCGGTGACAATGTATGGAACCAATGTGGTCATTTCAGCAATGTCTGATTCCATCAAAAAACTTTGCTCTACTTTTGAAAAAATATTGTTCATATCTATGTAGATTAAAATCAAAAATTATTTTACAAAGGTAAGGAAAATTGTTATATTTTTGAAGAAAAATATGGGTTTATGAAAGTATTTTTAATCATAATAATTCTGTTTCTTGTTTATAAATGGAAGAAGTTGCATTACATCTTCAAGGCAATGACTCTTGGATTGTGTATCACTGCTTTAGACCTTTTTGACTCAAATCAAGATGAACTGTTTTTCTTCTTTGAAGAGCCAGCGAATTGTTGGGAAGAGACGCTGCCATTAGGCAACGGACGCCTCGGAATAATGCCTGACGGCGGAATCGAGAAGGAAAATATTGTGCTCAACGACATAACTCTCTGGTCGGGAAAGGTGGCTGATTATTCCAATCCTAAAGCAAAAGAAAGTCTTCCTGAGATACAACGTCTTCTCCTCGAAGGAAAGAATTACGAAGCACAAGAACTGACATATAAAACCTTCACTTGTTCCAATAATGGTTCCAACTGGGGCAACGGCGCAAACGCCAATTTCGGATGCTTCCAGACTTTAGGAAATATTGAGATAGACTATCTTTACGATGAAAACACAAAAGTCAAAGACAGAAGCTACACCAGAAAACTTGATTTGACAAATGCCATCGCTACAACAGAATTTGAGACAGACCAAGCCAAATTCCGTCGCGAATATTTCGTGTCACGAGAAGCTGATGTCGCTGTGATTCGTCTCTACGCAGATAAGTCAAAAATGATTTCCGTCGACATCAATTTAAACAGACAAGAATGCGTTGAATATCTCACAGAAGATAATGCCATAGTGATGTTCGGTCAGCTTAATGACGGAAACAATGGCGACGAAGGAATGAAGTATCTTTCAAAACTTACAGTGAATAACATCGGTGGAGATGTCGAATACAAAGACAATAAAATCATTGTAAGAAATGCCGACAGACTCACTCTCATCTTCTCATCTGCAACAAATTACAAAAACGAAAATTATGCGGCTTTAGTCGATGACTTGATGAATGAAGCAAAATCACGCAATTACGTTCCATTAAGAAAAAAACATATCAAGACATATCAGGAATTGTTTAACAGAGTGGAAGTCGATTTCGGCGAAGGCATCACCGACAATCATCCTATCAACGACAGACTCTTTGATTTTCAAGATGAAGACGACCCACAACTGGCAGAATTATATTTCCAATACGGACGTTATCTCTTGATTTCATCATGTCGCGAAGACTTGTTGCCACCAAACTTACAAGGTCTCTGGGCGAACACCATACAGACACCATGGAACGGCGACTATCACCTTAATATTAATGTGCAGATGAACCACTGGCTCGCCGAGGTATGCAACCTCTCAGAATTACACAAGCCGCTCATCGAATTCACCAAAGGAATAGTCGAATCAGGAGAAGAGACTGCACAAGGATTCTATGGTGCTGACGGCTGGACCGCACACTCAATCTGTAACTTATGGGGCTTCACCGCGCCAGGCGAACACCCTTCATGGGGCGCGACAAACACCGGAGGCGCGTGGCTATGCCAACATCTCTACCAACATTATCTTTTCACAAAAGACATTGATTATCTGAAAGAAATATATCCAGTGATGAAAGGAGCTGCACAATTCTTCAACTCCGTCATGATTGAAGAAAACGAACACTCATGGCTCGTGACAGCACCTACATCATCACCAGAGAACTCCTTCTATCTCCCTGACGGAAAAACCGCTAGCGTATGCATGGGACCAACGATGGACATACAGATTATCACTGAGTTATATCAAAACGTAATTAGTTCAGCAGAATTATTAAACATCGATAAAGAATTCAGCGACACTTTGAAAAACGCCTTGACTAAATTCCCACCAATGCAGATAAGTGAAGATGGTTATCTTCAAGAATGGCTTGTAGATTATGAGGAGCCAGAGATACATCATCGTCATGTGTCGCATCTTTTCGGATTACATCCAGGACGATTGATAACCAAGTCGAAGACACCAGAATTATACGAAGCCTGCAAGGTCTCGTTGGAACGCCGTGGGGATGAAGGCACAGGCTGGTCGCGAGCCTGGAAGATTAACTTTTGGGCGCGACTCCATGATGGCGAGCGTGCGTACAAACTCCTTAAGAATCTGCTTCAGCCAGCGATGGTCGGCGACAGGGTAGGAGCAGGCACATATCCAAATCTCTTCTGCGCTCATCCGCCATTCCAGATTGATGGCAACTTCGGAGGAACTGCCGGCATTGCAGAGATGCTGCTTCAGTCACACGACGGATTTATCGAAGTACTGCCAGCAGTGCCATCAGCATGGAAGACAGGACACTTCAAAGGACTCTGTGCTGAAAACGGCGCCGTTGTGGATTGCTACTGGGAAAATGGAATCGTTAAAAAAATTAAGATAAAATCTAAAATAGGAGGTACCTATTATATATTAATGCCTGATGGCAACGTGAAAGAGATTTCGTTGAAGAAGAATGCATCTAAAATCATCAGATAATACAAAGTAATGAATATGAAAGATAAAATACTTGTAATTAGGAAAATCTTATCATTGTTTTTTATATCTGTTGGCATTATTTCTACAATAATGATTGTATTGGCATTCACTTCGATACCGTTCTATATGCATTATAATTTGGGTAAAAATCCTAATGGTATTGAAATTACAGACGACTTTAAGCCTGATAAAGTAATTATGTTTGGCGGCGCAGGAATGCCTTCGCCTGATAATCTCATGAGACTTTATTATACGGCCCAATGGGCAAATCACTTTGATGTGCCTGTAATTTTGGTCCATCCTGAAGATTCGATATGCCAAAGTGAAATGTCTAAGATGTTATGCCAAAGCGGTGTTGATGAAATCTTGTATATGACAGAAGGCACCAATACTCGTTCTCAATCTATGGAGTTGAAAAACAGTGATATAGAACTTGTGAATGAAAATATTCTTGTGGTGACATCTACTGAGCATATGTATCGTACGATAAAATGTCTGAAGAAAGTGGGATTTGAAAATGTTGTTGGTGTGCCAGCGCAAGAAGCCGTCGTTAATTTTAATCTTTCCCTTGACAATCAAAAGTTAGGAGGAAATTCATCAATACCATCTGTACGCAATACAAAAATTAGATATACATTCTACAATTATTTGAAGTTGGAAATCGTTTGCGCAAGAGAGTATATGGCAATAATATACTATAAACTAAAAGATTGGATTTAATATTTACTTTTATGATAAGAAAAATAATACTATTTATATTGATTGTCAGTACTTTGTTTTCGTGTAATCCAATAAGTGAGGTGGATGAATTCAATTATCCGGACTCTAAAATATGGAAACATAGAGCAAATGTCACTGAAGAATTAAAACAAATAGAAGATATCTTTGATGGTGTTGAAGTTGATATCATTTATTCAGCCGAAAAAGATGATATCTATGTAGCACATGGATACGAGGATACCATAAATAACATTTTCCTTGATGAATGGTTGTCCGTTTTAAAAAATCCAAGCAAAATGAGTTATTGGATTGATTTTAAAAATCTTACCGTTCATAATGCTTCAAAAGCATTGAATAAGCTAGGCTCTATAGTTGACAAATACGACATACGAGATAAAGTTTTTATTGAAAGCTGGAGTACTGAGGCTTTAAGAAAAGCAAAAAAGAATGGATTTTTCGTAATGCTTTGGGTTGATGCAATATCAAATTTGGATAATCCAACTTTAGATGATACAATCTATACAATAAACAAAATTCGTTCTAATATTGAATCCCTTGAACCTAATGCAATAAGTTGTGTATATACAATGTTCCCAATTCTTTGCGACAGCTTTCCTGAACAAAATATTCATTTCTGGGACACTCCTAAGGAATTCACACCAAAAAACGTTGAGTTTACAAAGAAAATATGCAGAAATGAAAGTGTAAAAATAGTTCTAGTAGATTATCCAAAACCTATCAGTTATTGAAAAATATAAATGTAATTAAATATGAAAAAACTGTTCTTATTAACAACAATTATCGCAATGCTTTCTTCATGTGTTGAAGATAAAGCTACTGTCTTGGATGCTAACCTCGACATCGTTCCTGTTCCACAAGAAGTGGTCGTCTGTATGAATGACAACGGTTTCCAACTCAACAAAGAAACCGTCATTGTCTATGAAAACGAAGCAAATAAATTCAATGCCGAGTTCTTGCAATCTTATTTGAAAAACATCTTCAAATCAAATCTTAAGATTGCCGATAATGCTGAAAATAATTATGTCAGCCTCAATATCGTAAATCCAAGTGAATGTGAAAACTTAGGTTTGGCAAACGACAAAGAAGCTTATCTCTTAAGCGTAAGTCTCGACAAGATTGACATTTATGCTATTGACGCAGCTGGTATTTTCTACGGAATCCAGACTTTGATTCAAATGATGCCAAACGACATCTATTCAGAAGATGCTGTCAAGGTTGCAGGCGTGATGTTCCCTTCATTAAATATCTTTGACAATCCACGTTTTCAATACAGAGGCTTGATGTTAGACTGCTCACGCACTTTCTTCGACGTGGAATATATCAAACATCTTTTGAACGGATTGGCACATTATAAAATCAACAACTTCCACTGGCATCTCGCTGATGACCAAGGATGGAGAATCGAGATAAAGCAATATCCAAAACTCACAGAATTAGGAGCTTGGCGCGGAGCTAACGAACTTCTCATGCCAGCTTACGGCTCTGGCAACGAACGCAACGGCGGTTTCTACACACAAGAAGAAATCAAAGATATCGTGAAATACGCTGCCGACAGAAACATCAACATCATTCCTGAAATAGACTTGCCAGGACATAGCAAGGCTGTCGCTGTGACATATCCAGAAATCGTTTGCGACATTGATTCTAAACATCTTAGCGTACAAGGCGAGTCAAACAATGTTTGGTGCGTTGGTCGTGAAGAGAATTACGAGATGCTTGAAAACATTTTCGCTGAATTGGTAGAGCTTTTCCCGAGCAAGATTTATCATATCGGAGCTGACGAAGTCAATATGAACTCATGGCGCGACTGCGAAGTCTGTCAAAATCTTATGAAAGAAAAAGAAATGACAGAACTCGTTGAATTACAAAACCATTTCGTAAGAAGAATAGAAAAGATTTTGGACAAATACGGCAAGACAATGGCAGGTTGGGACGAAATCCTCGATGGCGGAAATCTTCTTGAGACAACGATTCCTTACGTCTGGCAAAACTCAGAAAGAGGCATCAAATCAGTAAAAGCAGGTCAGCCTACAGTTATGCAAGTGTCTCAATACATGTACTTTGACATGAAACAATCTCCAGACGAACGCGGTCTTAAATGGGCAGCTATCATTCCATTAGACACCGTTTATTCTTTCGACCCAATAGGCAATTTCGAGTTGACAGAAGCAGAAGAAAAACTAGTCCTCGGTCCACAAGGCGGTCTCTGGACAGAATGCGGTCAGGTTCCAGGCTACGCTCATTACCAGCTTTTCCCTAAAGTATTGGTTCTCTCAGAAATAGGTTGGTCAGCTTACGAAGACAGAAATCTCGATTATTTCAAGAAGAGATTGTACGACAGTCATTTGGAGAGACTTTATAATATGAACTTCGAGTTCAGAGTAGCACCACCGACAGTGAAATACGAAGACGGCAAACTCGTCGCT
>JAZLAL010000083.1:0-3589 GCA_045613185.1 Bacteroidales bacterium
TGTAGGAATGCAGTTGGCAGCGTCAACATCGAGGTCGAGGAAGTTCTTGATGAAACGAGAAGCTTCTTTTTTTACTGCAGGAACGCCGTCGATTGGAGGATATGTCGCTGCAACGCCGTCTTGTAATGCTTTTATTTGTGCTTCAACGCCTGCTTGTACTGCTGGAAGTCCTGGATTTCCCATTTCCATGTGGGTAAACTTAACGCCGCTAGCAGCTTCTAAATCTCTTGCAAGCTTGTTGATTTCACGGATGCCGGCTTTGCCGATGCATGGAAGGTTGCTGTCGCTGAATACTTTTTGAGCTACTTCAACTGGAACAATGTTATTCTTCATGATAATATGTTAACTTTTTTTGATTGAAAATATCATAATTAAGTTTGAACTCCAAAATTATGAAAATATTTAATATAAAAAGTCTTAAATGAAGAATATTTTTAGTTAAAAGTTTTTAACCTGATTCTTGTTTATATAATAAAAGCTTCCAATTTGTTTTCTTCCAAACATGTCAACAATTTTAGCAAATCTGAAATCATTCATAATGATGTGGATGTTGTTTTCTGCTGGGGAGGGATGCTTGAATAACAATATATATTGTGGTACTGTGTATCTTGTCACCAAAATATTGTTGATAAGTCAATAAAGTAAGTTTTTTTTGAAAAAAAGTGAAACGAAATTGTATTAAAATAGAAAAATGTGACAAAGAATAAAAAAAGAGCCGATGTCATCGGCTCTCTGTGGGACGTACTGGACTCGAACCAGTGACCTCTGCCGTGTGAAGGCAGCGCTCTAAACCAACTGGGCTAACGTCCCTCTAAGAACAAAAAAACGCCTCAAGGGCGTTCTTCGTGGGGCGAACAAGAATCGAACTTGTGACCTCATGCCTGTCAAGCATGCGCTCTAAACCAACTGAGCTACCGTCCCATTTGCGAGTGCAAAGATACAACTTTTTTTTATTCTGCCAAATATTTTTTATGTCATTTTTTATTTTATTTTTGAATTTCCTAAATGTATTATTATGAATAAAATTAAGTCTTTGTTAATCACAATGTTCCTGCTGAATGCATTCTTCATGCTCAGTGCTCAGGAAAAGAAAAATTTTGAATTGGCTGACATTTATGAACGCCCAACATTTAGAATGAAAGGCGTCGCTGGTATGAATCCTATGAATGATGGCAATACTTATGCTACTCTGGAAAGAGGCGAATTGAATATTTATAACTACAAAACAGGTAAAAAGGTTAACTCTCTTTTCGATATGAAAGACCTTGTACTCCCTGGTGATACAATCGCATTGCCATTGTATGCTACATACACTCTTAGCGATGATGAAACTAAAGTCTTGTTTATGAATAATATGAATCCGATTTATAGACATTCGTATACAGCTAGTTTCTACGTTTATGATATTAATGATAAGGTGTTGCAACCTCTTTCAGAAAATGGAGACCAACGTCTTGCAACATTCTCGCCAGATGCTACAAAGGTGGCTTTCATGCGTGATAATAACTTGTTTATTAAAGATTTAAAAACAAACGAAGAAATTCAGTTTACTCATGATGGTAAATGGAATCATATAATTAATGGTGCACCAGACTGGGTTTATGAAGAAGAGTTCGGTTTCGCTCAAGGTTTCTTCTGGTCTCCAGATAGCAAGAAAATTGCATTCTATCGCTTCGATGAGTCAAATGTGAAAGAATTTAATATGCAAATGACAGAAGGTTTGTATATGCAGGATTATAAATTCAAATATCCAAAAGCAGGTGAAGATAACTCAATCGTTGAAATTTTTGTCTATGATGTGGAATCTGGCAAAACAACAAAAATGAATACTGGTGAAGAAACTGATATTTACTTCCCAAGAATCAAATGGACACAAAATCCTAATGTCTTGGCTATCCAACGCTTGAATCGTCATCAAAACCATCTTGAAATTTTAACGGCTGATGCTACAACAGGCGAAACCTCTGTTGTTTATGATGAAACAAATCCTTATTATATAGACATCACTGACAACTGGACTTTCCTTGCTGATGGAAAAAGATTCTTGATGACTAGCGAAGAAGATGGATTTAATCATATTTATTTGTATAAGATGGATGGAACTCTCGTTAAGCAACTTACATCTGGTAATTGGGAAGTTACAGAAGTTTACGGTTTCGACGGAAAAGAGGTTTTCTTCCAAGCTGCTAAAAATAGTTCTATCGAACGCCAGATTTATGCAGTGAACTTGAAAGGTGAAATGCGTACATTAATTAATAAGGTGGGTACAAATAATGCTAGATTTAGTTCTAACTTTAAATACTTAATAAATATTAACTCATCAGCAGAACAACCTCATCAATATGTTTTGTTTGATAATAATGGCAAACAAGTAAGAGTTTTGGAAGACAATAAGGAATTCGCTGAAAGAATAAATAATGAGTATAATCTTGCTAAAAAGGAATTTGTCACAATTACAGATCCTGCATTCACTTTGCCAGACGGAACTCAGTTGGAAATGGAAACATGGCGTATCTTGCCTCCTGATTTCGACCCAAATAAGAAATATCCAGTCTTGATTTATGTTTATGGCGGTCCTGGTCACCAAACAGTTATGAATTCTTGGAATCATAGCGACTATGCATGGATGCAAATTTTGGCACAAAATGGAATCATCTGTGTGTCAATCAACAATAGAGGTGGTGGCGCAAGAGGTGAGGCATTTAAAAAAATGACTTATCAACAACTTGGAAAATATGAAACCGAAGATATGATTACTTTGGCGAAATATATGGCAGCACAGCCATACGTTAATCCTGATAAAATCGCTATTTATGGATGGAGCTATGGCGGATTTATGGCAACATCTGGTATAACAAAAGGCGCTGACTATATTAGTACAGCTGTGGCTGTTGCTCCTGTTACAAACTGGCGCTATTACGATAATATTTATACTGAAAGATTTATGCGTACACCTCAGGAAAATCCTTCTGGCTATGATGATAATTCACCAATAAACTTTGTTGAGAAATTAAAAGGTAATTACTTGTTGTGTCATGGTAGCGGTGATGATAACGTACACTTCCAAAATGCGATGGAACTTATTAAAGCATTGGTTTCTGAAGGAAAACAGTTCGACTTGATGGTTTATCCAAACAAGAACCATAGCATCTATGGACAGTATGAACAAGGTGGTCTTGAAGTAAGAATGCATCTGTTCGAAAAGATAAATAATTTCTTGTTTGAAAATCTTTTAGAAAATTAATCGGATGTATTGAAAAAATATATATCTTTGCACCCGCTTAAGAAAAAACGAAATTTTAGTTTAACAATTTAAAGAAAGAGAGAGTATTAACATGATTATTGTTCCTGTAAAAGAAGGCGAAAGCATTGATCGCGCTCTTAAACGTTACAAGAGAAAGTATGAAAAAACTGGCGTTGTAAAAGAATTACGTAACCGTCAAAAATTCACAAAACCTTCAATCATTAAACGTGAACAACGTATGAAGGCTATCTACGTTCAACAGCTTCGTCAAGCAGAAGAAAACAATTAATTTCTTATTTGCACTTTTTGCAAGAATGATTTCTCAGAAAAACATTGTCTTAATTA
>JAZLAL010000084.1:0-3232 GCA_045613185.1 Bacteroidales bacterium
ATCCATTTCGAACAACTTTGAGAATTGTTTGATGAGAGCGTTTTTAGGCTCTTTCAAGATTCTCTTCAACGTGTCTCTGTCGAGAGGATTGAGGAAAGTCAATATTGGGAAACGACCTACGATTTCAGGGATGAGACCGAAACGTTTGATGTCGGCAGGGGAGATGTATTGTAAGAGATTGTCCTTGTCGATTTGTTTTTTATTGTCGTTGCCGTAACCGATGGCGTTGCTGCCCACTCTGTTAGCGATGATTTTGTCTATTCCGTCGAATGCGCCACCAGCGATGAACAAAATATTTTTGGTGTTTACCTGAATCATCTTTTGTTCTGGATGTTTACGACCGCCTTGAGGAGGAACGTTGACGATTGTTCCTTCAAGGAGTTTGAGCATTGCTTGTTGTACGCCTTCGCCAGAAACGTCGCGGGTGATGCTTGGATTGTCGCTTTTGCGAGCGATTTTGTCGATTTCGTCGATGAATACGATACCTCTTTCAGCAGATGCCACGTCATAGTCAGCGGCTTGTAACAACTTGACGAGGATGTTTTCGACGTCTTCACCAACATAACCAGCTTCTGTCAAGACGGTAGCGTCAGCTATTGCGAAAGGAACGTGGAGCATCTTGGCGATGGAGCGGGCGAGGAGTGTCTTGCCTGTTCCTGTCTCACCGACTAATATGATATTTGATTTTTCAATCTCGACCTCGTCGGCTGTCTGCTCCTGGTTGATTCTCTTATAGTGATTATAAACAGCTACAGCAAGAATTTTCTTAGCCTCATCTTGTCCGATGACATATTGGTCGAGGAATGATTTTATCTCGATAGGTTTCAGTAATTTGAAATCTGGTGTGTTAGCTTTTTTCAAATGTTTGAGTTCTTCTTGCACCACGATATGACCGCGTTCGATACATTCGTCGCAGATGAAACCGTACATACCAGAGAGAAGCAATGCAGCTTCTTTATCGCTTTTTCCACAAAATGAGCAGAAGTTTTCTTGTTGTTTTTTTGCCATATTTTTTAATTAGTTTATAGTTATGGTTTTGGATGATTATAGACTCAAAGTCGCAAAGACACAAAGTCGCAAAGTTCTCTGTGACTCTGCGGCTTTGTGTCTTAAACTATTAACTATATAAACTTAGATTTTCTTAATAAGTACTTCGTCAATCATGCCGTAGTCTTTGGCTTCTTGAGAAGTCATCCAATAGTCGCGGTCAGAGTCAGCCCATACTTTATCGAATGGTTGGCCAGAGTGAGTTGCGATGATATCGTAGAGTTCTTTTTTGAGTTTCAATATCTCGCGAGCTGTGATTTCGATGTCTGATGCTTGGCCTTGCATTCCGCCCATTGGCTGATGTATCATGATGCGTGAGTGTTTCAATGCTGAGCGTTTGCCTTTAGCGCCTGCGCATAACAAGACTGCAGCCATTGATGCAGCGATGCCGGTACAGATAGTAGCGACGTCAGGGCTGATGAATTGCATTGTGTCGTAGATGCCTAAGCCTGCGTATACAGAGCCGCCAGGAGAGTTGACGTAGATTTGGATGTCTCTCTTAGGGTCTGATGATTCGAGGAAAAGCAACTGAGCTTGGATGATATTAGCAACGTAGTCGTTGATTTCATCGCCCAAGAAGATGATGCGGTCCATCATAAGACGTGAGAATACGTCCATTTGAGCAACGTTAAGCTGACGTTCTTCGATGATAGTAGGAGAGATGTAGTTAGTGACTGTTGAAGTATATTTCTCCAATGCTAAACTATTGATGCCACAATGTTTAGTCGCGTATTTATAAAATTCGTTATTCATAGTTTTTCTTTTTTAAAATATAAACTACTTATTTCACATTTTGTTTCAAAAGGAACAGCTTTTTAAAAAATAAGGTTTAAAGATTAAGTCTTAAAGTAGAAATACCATAAGCCTTAAACCTTAAACCTTAAGCTTTAAGCCAAAATATTATTCAGCTGTTTCTTCTGTAGCTTCTTCTTTAGCAGCTTTTTTTGCTCTTGATTTCTTAGGTTTTGCTTCACCTGCGAGTTCAACTTGTGGCAAAACTGCTTGTACGAAACCTTCGTAGTCTGTATCAACAACAGTGATTGTCATATTTTCTTTCAAATAAGCTGTTAATTTCTTGTCAGCTAATTGGTTGTTGATATTTTGACGTTGGTTGTCGTCTTTGATGATAGCGTCGATGATGTCATCGAGGCGTTTCTTTGTCTCTTCGTCTAATGTTTCAATATCCATGTGACCGAAGTACATGCTTCTTACGAAGTCGCGAACTTCTTGTTCTTTGATGATTAATTCTGGATTTTGTTTAACGAGAGCTTCTTCGATGAGTTGCCATCTGAGAGACTTAACGTATGAATTGTCGTAGTTGCTTTCTACGTCTTCAGCAGTGATTTTACCTTCGCTGTTTTCAACGATCCAGCGTTTGAGGAATGTGTCTGGCAAATCGAATTTGATTTCTTCAACTAATTGGTCAACAGCCTTGTTGTAGAACATTCTTTCTGCTTCGAGAACATATTGTTTTTCCATTTCAACAGCTACCTTGCTGCGGAATGTTTCAATATCTTTAACTTCTTGACCTGGGAATATTTTGTCGAAGAGTTCTTCGTTAAGTTCAGCTTCTTTATCTTCTACTTTATTGTTTGTTTGGATGCTCTTGATAGTTCTGTCGATTTCTTCTGCAGAAGCTTTGATGTTGAAATCGTTGATTTTATGGTTTTTAAGTTCAACTGTGATAGCTGGTTTAAGAGCTGCTTCAAAGTAGAAATTTAATTCTTCTTGGTTGTCGATGTCGTTAGGTTGTGATTGTTCCATATCTGGAAGAGGGTAACCTATGACGTCTAATTTATTTTCAACGATGTGATTGTTGAGAGCTTCAGAAACTTTTTGGTTGATTTTTTCCAAAAGAACGGCTTGGCCGTACATTTTCTTAATCATGCCGAAAGGAACTTTACCTTGACGGAATCCTGGCATAGTAGCTTTATGTTGATAATCTTTTAAAGCTTTTGTTACTTCAGCTTCGTAATCTTCTTTAAGTAAGCAAATTTGAATGCCGGCGAGAAGTTCGCCTTTTGATGTTTGTGTAGTTTTCATGTAATAATATATTATTTTGTGTGCGGATGAAGGGACTCGAACCCCCACGCCTCTCGGCATCAGATCCTAAGTCTGACGCGGCTACCAATTACGCCACATCCGCTTGAATCGTTAGGAGGTGCAAAAATACAATTTTTTTTGA
>JAZLAL010000085.1:0-26888 GCA_045613185.1 Bacteroidales bacterium
CGGCATCCTTTGCGAGCGATTCGGGGAACGAGTTTCGGGAAATGGGATTGGGATTTGGGGACGGGAACGAGTTTTGATTCCGTCTTCACTTCCCGACCCCGTTCCCAGATCTCGTCCCCAGTTTAGCGAGCAAAGATATAGCGGAAAGCCCGACGGCTTTGCCGGAACGCCCAGAAAAAGACTAAAGTCAAAGAGCTAAGGGCTAAAGTTTTTTAATTCAAAGTTCAGAAGATAAAAGCCAACAGCATTAATGTTCTGTGCCGTAATACTCATTCCATTGTTTCAAGACTTCTTGCCAGTCTTCCACTTCGCCGTTAGCAATAGCTTCCGCCTGATTGAGAGTCTGTTCGTACTGTTGTTTCTCGGCATAACGCAGTTTCATCGCTTCTATGGTAGCCTCGTCGAGGATTTGGATTCTGCGACGGCGTACACATTCGTCGAGGTCGAGTGGACCGAAAGGCTGACCCGGAACGTTGAAGTCAGAGATGTTGAAATTGAAAACAGTGCGTAAAGTATGACGTACCATTTTTTGTCCGGAGCGGTTGCCTGCGACCTTACGGTTCAAGAGTTTACGAATGATATCTATCTCGCGTTGTGAAAATTTATTTCTGCCCATAATTTCAGTTAGGAGTTAGGAATTAGGAGTTAGGAATTATTTTTTAGTGCAAAGATAAAAAAAGTAATAAAACCATCTACTCCTCACATAATATTATTACTTTTGCAATAGCACGAAATAATAAGGCGGAAAGATTATGTCACATACCATAAAAGCTTTGAAGTTAGGATATCCAGAGAACATGCTATTGGCATTGCTTCGTGCGGCTTTACACCAACGAGAGACAGAAACTGTTTATTTTCAACAAGCTTGTAATTAAAAAATATATCGCTGACAAGTTGCTTGTCAGCGATGCTTCCTTTAATAAACTTAAATGTTGGGTATTGCAACTATTCTTCCAAACGTTGCTCTTTCAAACTAACATCGTAATAGTCGTTCATATTGTCGACGCCGATAACGATGTCATCTGCGGATGATTCGCAAAGTTTCTTCACCAAGTAAGAACCTATGAAACCGGCTGCACCTGTGACTGGTATTATTTTCATAAACCTAATCTCTTCTGAAAATATCTCTAGTATATACTTTCTCTTTCACATCATCCAAACAAGAGTCGTATCTGTTGGCAATGATGGCTTGAGATTGCAATTTGAAAACTTCAAGATTATTAACAACCTTGCTTCCGAAGAATGTGGTTCCGTCTTCTAGTGTTGGTTCGTATATAATGACTTCGGCTCCTTTTGCCTTAATGCGTTTCATTACACCTTGGATTGAGCTTTGACGGAAGTTGTCGGAATTTGCCTTCATAGTGAGACGATAGACTCCAACAACAGGAATTTCTGATTTATGATTGTCAATCCCTGATTTATGATAATAATTATTTTCACTATAATCGTACCAACCTGTGAGTTTTAAAACTTGGTCAGCGATGAAGTCCTTGCGTGTACGATTGCTTTCCACAATAGCGCTCATCATATTCTGAGGCACATCCTGATAGTTGGCCAGAAGTTGCTTTGTGTCTTTAGGGAGACAATAGCCGCCATAACCGAATGAAGGATTGTTATAATGAGTGCCGATACGTGGGTCGAGGCCAATGCCTTCGATGATAGCAGCAGAATCGAGGCCCTTCATCTCGGCATATGTGTCGAGTTCGTTGATATAACTTACTCGCAAAGCCAGATATGTATTAGCGAAGAGTTTCACCGCTTCAGCTTCGGTCAAGCCCATGAACAACATAGGAATGCCTTTGTTTATTTCTTTATCATTTCCAATGGCACCTTGAACCAATAAGCCAGCAAACGCTTTAGCAGCTTCATCCAAACGTGCATCACCTTCTGGACGACCAACTATAATTCTACTCGGATAAAGATTATCATACAAAGCCTTGCTCTCGCGAAGGAACTCCGGAGAGAAAAGGATATTGTCACTTCCTGTCTTCTTACGGATAGATTCTGTAAATCCTACCGGAATTGTACTCTTTATAATGATTATCGCTTCAGGATTATATTTCATGACCAAATTAATGACTGTCTCTACCGCCGAAGTGTCGAAGAAGTTTTTCTTGCTGTCGTAGTTGGTAGGTGCAGCCACAATAACAAAGTCGGCATCTTTGTAAGCATATTCCGCATCAAGAGTTGCGGTCAAGTCCAAATCTTTTTCTGCAAAATATTTCTCTATGTATTCGTCCTGAATAGGTGACTGGCGTCGATTGATCATCTCTACTTTTTCAGGGACAATATCGACAGCCACAACGTGATTATGCTGCGCTAAAAGTGTAGCCATGCTAAGTCCAACATAACCCGTACCGGCGACTGCTATTTTCATAAATATAATTTTTAATTCAAAATGTTTAAGATGATTTTCATAAATTTATGATTCACCTTATGAATCTCATTTACGATTAAGGGAATATATTTCCATATGCAAATATAGAAAAAAAGCGTCTATTTTAGCTTTCGAAAAAAATATTATTACCTTTCGTAAAAAACTGAAATCTAATATACGCCAACAGACTTTGGAGTCGTTAGTCAACACATTAAAATATATTTACCTTCAAGACCAGAAGCTAAAGCCATACGAGATTCCAGAAGATGACTATCAGATGGTAGCGAAAGAAGGAGAAGAATATGGGGAGTGAAAGTTTGATATTATTTTATAAAATTAAAAGTATTCCAATAAAACCTTTTTAATTCTCATGCAATCTTCTTATCTTTGCATTAACTATTTTCAATGAAATAAATAGAATAAGTATGGATACAAAAATAATTGGACAAGGATATAATCTTGAAGCTGACACTTCTGTCGCAAAAGAACTCATAGAACAATTTAATAGTAAGAGATACGATGCTTTTACATGTCTTGTTGCATTTGCTAGTTACGGAGGGATTTCAGCATTAACTCCTTACATTCTTACAGAGAAAGAAAGAGGTGTAAAAATCAAAATTATTTTAGGTATTGATCAAAAAGGGACTTCAAAAGAAGCTCTTGAAGAAGTTCTTTCATGGGGAGTTGAATCAAAGATATATCATACACAATCCGTTAATATTTTCCATCCTAAAATATATTTATTTGAGAATACAGACATCTTCACCCTCATTGTAGGATCAAATAACCTTACAACTATGGGATTAGTGAAAAACATAGAGTGTTCTTTATTAATTAAAGACACTAAAGGAGAGCATTCTGTTCATAATGATTTTTACATTTATTGGAAATCAATAATTGATGGCGTTGACATTAATTTGATGCCAATTACTCAGGAGTTGATTGATAAACTTTATGCAGAACAGCTTATTCCAACTGAGTCAGAGCGTGCAGACAAGTATGATAATGGGAGGGACAAAACAACTAACAGCAAACGAGGCATATGTTTTAATGGAACAAAAATCCAAAGTAATCCGGAAGGTTTTGTACCCAGAAGAAGACAAATCAAAGCTAAGCGCATAATAAAAGACGAAACTACTCAAAACCAACCTACCATAACTGTTTCGAACGAATCTTTGGTTATCGATGGTGAAGAGGTGTTGATTGCAGAGATTGGCGGAGGCCCACGTTGGAAACAAGTTAATTTCCCAGTTGAAATATTCGAAAATTTCTTCGGGGCAGAACGTGGTAATAATTCATATAACATTGAATTGATGAATATTGCTCAAGATGGATTGTTAGGAGAAATTGAAATTCGTCAAGCTGTATCTGTAAAAAGCCATAATTATCGTTTTGAAATCCATTGTGCAGAAACTGCAGGTATTTATCCTGGTAATAATATACGCCCTATAGGATTATTTATTAAGATTGATAATAATCAGTTTTTGTATCAAGTTCTTTTACATAATCATCCTGCGTACAAGAAAATTAAAAAATACTTATATGCAGAAAGCAATGTTAGAAGAAAAGATGAGCTAAGGAGACACATTGTTCACATTGAGGCGATTCATGCCCTCTATCCAAAATTAGTTATCTAAATGAGTTATAATTTCAGAACTTTAAACTACTTGGGTAGTAAATTACGCCTCTTGGACTTCATTGAAGATAATGTTCTTGAGATAACGCCCAAAGAAGCTGGAATATGCGATTTATTTGCCGGTTCTGGATGTGTATCACGCAAGTTGTCAAAATTTCATCCAATTGTGGCATGCGACATTCAAAAGTACTCAAAAGTAATAGCAAATGCTTTGCTCAAAAAAAGTTATATCGAAGACAATGAAATAAGTCGTTTTTTTGAAAATATTAATACAGAATCAGCAGAAACTCTACGAGAGATATTTTCTCCATTAATTGAAATGGAACATAATGCTATAGAAAATAAAAACCTCGATATTCTAACTTGCATACTTGAATATGGTTCCGTAGAAGTCTTTAAGATTGAGCACAATGCCTCCATCCTTTCTAACCATTTAGGTACTGTTAGCAAGCGTCTTGAGAACGAACATCTAAATGATGTAAGATCATTGATAAGTAGATATTATGGAGGTGTATATTTTTCCTACAAACAAGCTGTTGAGATTGACATTATCCTTGAAGGTATTCACAAACTTATATCGGAAGATAATCGTGACTTATTTCTTGCAGCTCTTTTGAGTACAGCTAGTGATATTGTCGCCACTGTAGGTAAACATTTTGCTCAGCCCATTAAGGCCAGGGATTCAAAAGGAAATATCAAAATAACAGTTTACAACAAAGCTGTTAAAGATAAGACTATTAATGTTGTAGATCTTTATCATGAGTGGTTGATAAAATATAGAAATCTTACAAAGAATGATTATCAACACATCACACTACAAGGCGATTTCGAACAATGTCTAAAATCTCTACCTCAAGAGGTAAAAACCGTATATGCAGATCCTCCATACACGAGAGATCACTACAGTCGATATTATCATGTATTAGAAACATTAACACTCCGTGACACACCAAAAATTTCAACAGTAACAATTCATGGGTCCACCCATGTAAGCAATGGTATTTATCGCGAAGATCGTCATCAATCGCCGTTTTGTATTAAGAGTAAAGCCCCTAACGCATTTCGAAAAATGTTTGAGTTAACTTCTACTTCTGGAAGAAATTTGTTGCTTTCATATTCACCATATGATGAAACAAAAAAATCACATCCTCGCGTTGTGACTATACAACAACTTATTTCACTAGCTAGGGAATATTTTGACAATGTTGAAATAGTTTCAGCAGGAAGTTTTAAACATAACAAACTCAATTCCACAGAGCATTTACTCGAAGCTTCTAATGAAGCAGAAATACTAATTGTCTGCACTAAAAAAATAAATCGTAAGTATAAATGAGATTAAAAGATAACATAAAATTTATAATTGACAAAGAAAACTCTGCAGGCTGTGAGGATTGTGAAAATATTCTTATAAAGGGAAACAATCAAGCAATTCTTCCAGAACTAGTATCAACTTTCGGAGGTAAGATTAAATGTATTTATATAGACCCTCCATATAACAATGGGGATTCTTATTATTACTATAATGATAATACACCGACATCTTCGTGGTTAAACGACATGAAAAATGTTTTGTCTTGGTTGAGAATGTTACTAAAAAAAGATGGAAGTATTTGGATTTCGATTGATGATAAAGAAATGGCTTATCTAAAAGTTGAAGCAGATAAAATTTTTGGACGAGATAATTTTGCAGGCACAATTATTTGGCAACAAAGAAAAACCCGTGAAAACCGCGCAGTATTCTCTTGCAACCATGAGTATGTGCTTGTATATGCAAAGGACATAAAGTCATTCAAAAAATCTCGTAATCTACTACCCGTTAACGCAAATTTTGTCAATAACAAATACAAGAATCCGGATAACGATCCACGTGGATCTTGGCAATCTGTATCAGCAAGCGTTCAAGCAGGTCATGCCGTTGCAAGTCAGTTTTATACTATAACATCTCCTGCTGGTGTAAAGTTCGATCCACCCAAAGGACGTTGTTGGGCCTATAACCAAGACAGAATGTTAAGAGAAATTGCTGATAATAATATTTGGTTTGGTAATGAAGGAAAGAACACACCTCGTATAAAAAAATTCCTTACAAATGCAAAAATAGGACTCACACCTGAAACATTATGGTCAGGTGATAACTATGGTACAACAGACAGTGCTAAAAAACACTTGCTTTCTCTTTTACCTGAAATGGAAAATGTCTTTGATACGCCTAAACCAGAAGAATTAATAAGGCAAATTATCGAGATTGCTAGTAATGAAAAAGACTATATTCTTGACTGTTACGTTGGTTCCGGAACGACTATGACCACAGCTCATAAACTAAATCGCCACTATATTGGTATCGAGATAGGCGAACAAATGACAGATATTGTTATCAAACGCATAAATAAAGTAATTGCAGGGGAACAAGGCGGTATTTCAAAAAGTGTGAATTGGCGCGGTGGTGGTGAATTCTTATACTATATCTTTGACAAAGATAGAAATGAAAAATCACCCATTTATCTTCAAAAACATTCGAAACCTGTTCGGATAAAACAGTTAAACTTCCTAGATCTTTTTGAACAATACTCAGAAAACCCTATTGTAGAAAACACAATGTTACAAGAAGATTACATTGATTATATTTATGATAGAGAATGCCATATGCATCTTGATACATCTAAAAATTGTCTTATTAGTCTTGTTAAAAAAGATAACTTTGAACTTTATATAAACCAAACTGCCAAGATTTATTACACCGGTAAGAAATTCCCTTCAACAATAGCACTCAACAAATTATACTACTTCATGCCTTACCTCCCAGGTAAAGGGATTCGCGATCTTTATTACATTAAGGTAGCTCGTCTAGGTTACCGAAAAGATGGGCAAGAAAATGAAGACAAAAACGACCTTAGATTAGTGTTTGAAATAGAGCATGTAGGTCAGATTTTCAATGACTACAAAAAAGTTAAGCTTGAAATATGGAGAACGTTTACAGATACTACAATGTTAGATATTAACAATTTGAGGAATGTCACAAATCCATAAGGTTGTACCATAATAACTTTAAAACATACCTAAATAAAAAACTATAACTTCATAAACCAACAAAAAATTGTGGAGACCGTGGTCTCCGCAATTTTAATATCATTTCCAACCTCGCGAAATCTTTTTAGACTCCGCTATCACCTGTTTATAATCTTAGCTTTCATCGCTGCAAACTCCTCTTCAGTAATCAAGCCTTGACTCTTCAAAACAGCAAGTTCCTTGAGTTCTTCTATGTCAGACATGGCATTATTAGACATATTTTCTGACTTGACTTTTCCCATGGCATATTTTAATGTATCAAAAATATTCTGAGCCTTCATATAAGTCTCCTTATATCTCGAATCATTAGTTTTAACCCTTAACACAAGACATTCAATATCAAAAATATCGATATTGCAATTTCGAAGAATAATACGAACTTTTATCGATGACACCTCTTGAGTTACACCCATGGCAGCGGTATTAATGACTACATTTATACCTCCCGACGAACCCTTACTGGTTAATTGATCAGACATTGTGGTAATACCATCAACTTGTATTTCAAAACCAACAATATCTTTATAATTAAATCTTATTTCATTTCTCTTTGAATAACAATAGACTTCTTTATTGGGGTCATCTATTGCAAAGTAATACAAAGCCAATTTGTCTTCTATAACCTTCGTCTCATTAAAATAGCCTTGAGAAGCGACGGCATCTCTCATCACCTTAACCTTCTTGTTCTGGATATTAGTGGCAATAATGAGAACCAATATACATCCAACCAAGCCTAAAATAAGAATCGTCAATATTCCCATAATCTTAAAATTTTAAACTTCACAAAGTTAGAAAAATAAAAAGAGAAAATGAAATGCTATTTCTACATATTTTAAGCAAAAAACCTCGCAGAAGAATTTAATATTGTAATCAAATTATTCTTTCAAAGCACTCTTTATTTTCATAAATTCTTAGTACTTTTGTCATGAGAACAAACAAAAACTAAGAATTATGTCACAAGAAAAAGCGCGTATTGTAAAATCGCATGACATCCGTATTGATAACGATTATGTCGATTGGATTTCAGAAGTGAAACATCGCTATCGTTCATCTCAGGTAAAGGCAGCCGTAAAAGTAAATGCTGAGAAACTTCTGTTCAACTGGCAATTGGGTCGCGACTTGGTACAGAAGAAAGCAGAAGAACGTTGGGGAGCAGGAGTTGTTGAACAAGTAAGCCTCGATTTGAAACGAGAGTTTCCCAATGCGGAAGGGTTTTCAGTTAGAAACCTGTGGTATATGAAACAATGGTATTCATTTTATACCCAAGGAGACACTCAAATTCTGCAACGACTTGGTGCAGAATTACAAAACCTTAAAAATCAGCATGAAACAAAACTGCACCAACTTGGTGCAGAAATTACCGATGAAAAACTTTACCATGTTGGCAAAGAATTTCCACTGCCATTTGCACTCATTCCATGGCGGCATCATGTAGAAATAATCACCAAATGCAAATCTATAGATGAGGCATTATTCTATGTTGGAAAAACGATAGAACAAGGATTGAGTCGTGATGCTCTTATCAATTGTATCAAAGCAAATCTTTACAAGCATCAAGGCAAGATTGTCAACAACTTTACAGAACATCTGCCTGATTTGCAAAGCAAACTCATTCAAGAAGTACTGAAAGAAAATTATGATTTCGGCTTCGCCACTGTAAATCATGAAATATATAACGAAGCTGAATTAGAAGAGTCTCTAACAAAAAACGTAACGGATTTATTGTTGGAAATGGGAAGTGGTTTTGCTTTTCTCGGACGACAGAAAGAAATTCTCGTCGGAGGTCGTACACGCAAGATTGACCTTTTATTTTATCATATACGTCTTCGCTGTTACATCGTTTGCGAACTTAAAGCAAGACCTTTTGAACCAGAATTTGCTGGGAAGTTGAATTATTATGTCAATGCCGTTGATGAACTGATGAAGTCAAACGATGATAATCCTACCATCGGCTTGCTTGTCTGTTCCGATATGGATAGCATTGACGTCCAATGGTCGTTCAAAGGAATCTCTACTCCAATGGGTGTCGCGACATATAACAATATACGAATCAAAGACGCATTGCCAAGTCAAGAACAATTGGCTGATAGAGTACGACTTCTGCAAAAGGAATTACAAGAAACCAAACGGCTGATGAAGAAATGAAACGCTTGAATAATGCATTCGGCATAGGTATAAATTTCAGTACATTTATTGCCCAATTGTCAAAAGTCATAAATGTATCAAAAGAATATACAGGCGATGCAAGATTAAGCTTTGAAAAAAATTGCGATAAAATATTCGAATCAGACGAAGAAATAGAAAACTATTGTAAAGAACATAATATTCCATTCTAATCTAAAAAACAAAACCCCTCGCAGAACTTTCTACGAGGGGTTTACTTTTAATATTATCGATTGTTTGACCTTTTCTTTTGAAGTCAACAGTCTGTGTCAGTGTTTGAGTTCAGTGTCATACATTCACGACTTTCACCACGATGCCTTTTTGTTTTCCTTTTTTTATAGTATCTAAAGTTCCTCTGGAAGAAGGAGTTACGAAAGCAAGGACATAATCTGCGTTTTGAACTATCAGCGTGTTTCTTTGGAGTGGCGCTCCTCGACCATAACGCTCGTAGTCAGGGAGAAACTCCATCAGAGGTATTTTGTTGAGGGCGGCGTATTTTCTTGCAAGAGTGTCGGCACCTTTCGCTCCGCCCGACACAATCAGATCAATTTTCTTCGTTTTCTGAATCTTCGCGACCTCAGCGCAAAGAAGTTCATAGTTCTCAAACTCACGAGAACCAACAATAGCTAATCTCATAATATTATGTTTTAAAATTTATTTGCATTTGAAAGAACCGCTACAAAGATGAGAAGAGCTTCGGCAAAATTATGGCAGATTACAAAAAATCTACTTCTGCCACTTTTTTGCAGAAAGAATTTATATATTTGCGACATGGCAAAGAATTATTTCAAATCGTACATCTGGCTATTGGAGACGCTCCAAAGTCGCGGGCCGCAGACCTTAAAAGAAATCAAGGACTTGTGGAAGAGAAGCGCTATCAATGAAGAAGGTAAAGAACTTGCCACGCGCACATTCGCGAATCATATAACATCAATTGCCGACATATTCGGAATCGACATCGTATGCGACAGAAAAACCAACAGATATTATATCGAGAATATAGACGATGTCGGAGGTAAAAGCATAAGAGAATGGATGTTAGACGCGTTATGTCTCAACAGTTTGCTCAACGAGAGCGCAACCTTACGCAACAGAGTCATCTTTGAAAACGTGCCGTCAAATCGGAGATTCCTCGCAGACATCATTCAGGCGATACGCGACAATTACAAGCTTGAGATTCGTTACAAAAGCTACAGAAAAACCGAAGAAGAGACCTTTATCATTGAGCCATATTTCCTGAAAGAATTCAAACGACGCTGGTATCTCTACGGATATAAAGGAGACGCCGACGGACCACACATGATGGCATTGGACCGAATGATTGATGTCGATATCATACCCGAAGAATTTATTATGCCAGAGGAATTTATTGCTGAAGATTATTTCAGAGGCATCTACGGCGCGAGAGTCTATCCCAACATGAAAAGAGAGATGGTGAAGCTGAAAGTTTACGGAACGCAAGTTCAATATTTTCGTTCGTTGCCGTTGCACAGCAGTCAGAAAGAAGTTGAAACAAATGATAAATACAGCATTTTCACATATTTTCTCACTCCCGACTACGACTTCAAACAAGACGTGCTTTCGTTCGGAGACAAAGTCGAGGTTTTAGAACCGAAGGAATTGAGGGAATTTTTTAGTAATTATGTATCTAAATTAAATATTATTTATGGTAACAAATAAACAAATAATTATGTCTTATAACTCATTTAAAAACAATGTCTATGAGCACCTTGCTGAGCACCTTGCTAAATATAAATATAATGGATGGAAACCTGGATATTTCAAAGGAAAGACATATAACCATATCGTAGATATAGATGGGAAAACAAAAGAAGAAATTGTAAAAACTATTATTGAAGAAGATGGTGTATGCCCAAAAGAGTTTAGAAAACCACATATGTATGCTCATCATCTGAACTCTTCTCAAGTTATATGCTATGAGTTTTTCAAACCACTTATTGAAAATAAAGATAATATGTCTAAAGTGGTAAATAAAATGGAAATTCCTTTTCAAATTTCTAACAATTTTGAAGCAGTGTTTGAAAAAAAATTTGAAAATGGAGATGGTACTAACTTTGATTTTTTCTTATCAGACAATAAACACAATATTTACATAGAAGTTAAATACACAGAACAAGGTTTTGCTTCATGCAAAAATGACAAAAATCATAGAAAGAAATTTGAAGATATCTACAGAAATCGTATAAAAGATAGTTTTTGCATAAAAGATAGTTTTTGCATCGAAAAAAACGAAATAGATTATTTCACACAAAACTATCAGTTATTTAGAAACGTACTACAAATCCAGAAAGAAACAGATTTTGTGGTATTCTTATTCCCAAAAGAAAACTCAATTGCCAAAAAAGAATTTGAAGATTTTAGAGACACTTACTTATCAGAAAAAGGAAAAAATAATGTTAAAGGTGTGTTTTGGGAAGATTTAACTGATTTTATGAGTAGTACTTTTAAGGAAAAATTTTTTTTCTACATTTAGTTCACCAGGAGCGACAGAACAACTACTTTTCTGTCGTACCTACGGCACTTAGATAACAACTGGTCATAATAGCAGGCGTTCCGTGCTCCGCACTTCACACCTGCCTATGGTCTATCGCCCTTTCAGGGCTTATTTTAAACTAATATGACTATCAAACATAACAACAAAAATATCTTCGTCTTTTCCGACACTCATGGCAAACATCGTGACGTGATAGTGCCGGAAGAGGCGGATATTGTCATCTGTGCCGGTGACGCCGTGGAAGACGACCTCAATGGCTACGAATACGACGATTTCATTGATTGGTTTTCGGGTTTGTCTGCTAAATGGAAAATCTTCATCCCTGGCAATCACGAGCTTTCTTTTGAATTAGATAAATCCAAAGACATTGAAAAAGCGATGGATGACAAAGGAATCTTAGTTATGCAGAATTCAATAAGAGACTACGACGGAGTGACTATATGTTCCATCAGCGGCGACGTATCAATTGCCGACGCCGACATCCCAACCGGCATCGACATACTTGTAACGCATTATCCGCCTTACGGCATTTTAGACGAAGGATTAGGAAGTCCGGAAATACTGAACTTCGTCATGAAATCAAAACCGACTTATCATCTTTTCGGACATATTCACTCCACAGCAGGACAAGAACTTCAATTCGGCGAAACGCTGTGCAGAAATATAGGAATTTGTAAATAAACCCTCATGGACAAACTGACGAAAGGACAACGACAGCAGTGCAGAGAGAGAATAAAAATAGTTAAAGTAGGGTAAAAACCGAAAAAGTAGGGTAAAAATATTATCTTTGCACCAAAAGTAGGGTAAAAACATTTATGGTTATGGCAAACAAATTAGAAAGACTTATAACTCAATATAAAGAATTGGGAATCGACAATCAGATAGACTACGACAAGTTTTATCTCTATTCGTTGATTACCCATTCAACTGCCATTGAAGGTTCAACGATAACAGAGTTAGAAAATCAAATAATGTTTGACCATGGCGTAAGTCTCAAAGGGAAGAGCATCATAGAACAGAGCATGAACCTTGATTTGAAGACAGCGTACGAACAATCCATAGAGTTAGCAAAACAACATACGCCACTATCTATAGAAATGCTCATCTCACTTTCGGCACTCGTAATGAAAAACACCGGTAAAGTGTATAAAACAATTCTTGGCGATTTTTCTTCAGCTTGTGGAGATTTACGCTTGCTCAATGTTTCTGCAGGTATTGGCGGTCACTCATATATGAATTATAGTAAAGTGCCAGCAAAGTTAGCAGAGTTCTGCGAACGATTAAATGTTCAGCGCGCTAAAGCATCGGAAATGTCAGTCGACGACCTATACCAAATGTCGTTCGATGCACACTACAATTTGGTCACAATACACCCATGGGCTGATGGCAACGGGCGCATGGCTCGCTTGGTAATGAATATGTTACAATTTGAATTCGGACTAATTCCAACAAAAATTCTTAAAGAAGATAAAGAAGAGTATATCAAAGCATTGGTCGCAACACGAGAGACTGACAATCTCGACATATTCAGATCTTTTATGTCATCAATGATGGAGAGAAATCTACAAAATGAAATTACCATCTATCTTGAGTCTATAGGTGAAAATAAAAGTAGGGTAAAACCCGAAAAAAGTAGGGATAAAATCATTGTTTTTCTTGCAGAAGATAGCAAGTTGAGTGCAGCTGCTCTTGCTGAGAAGATTGGGATTTCCGTTAAGGCAGTAGAGAAACACCTTGCCAATCTAAAAAAAGACGGATTAATCGAACACATCGGTCCAGCCAAAGGCGGACATTGGAAGGTGAAGTAAGACATTCCGAAAATTATTTCTGTTTCATGGACAAACTGACGAAAGAACAACGACATCGTTGCATGGCAGCGATAAAAGGCAAGAACACCAAGCCAGAACTGTCGGTGAGGAAGTTCCTGTTCAGCCGTGGCTTTCGTTACAGGTTAAATCACCCTCGACTTCCAGGGCATCCCGACATCGTTTTAAGAAAATATAAGACAGTCATTTTTGTGAATGGTTGTTTCTGGCATGGACATGAAGGATGCAAATATTACGTCATTCCTAAAAGCAATGTCGAATACTGGGAAACGAAGATAAACCGCAACAGGACAAGAGACGTCGAGACACAGATAAAACTCGCTGCGATGGGATGGCATTTCATCAACGTATGGGAATGCCAGCTGAAACCTAAAGTACGCCAACAGACTTTGGAGTCGTTGGTCAATACGCTCAACTACATATACCTTCAAGACCAGAAGCTAAAGCCATATGAGATTCCAGAAGAAGACTATCAGATGGCAGCGGAGAATGAGGAAGAGTATGGGGAGTGAGTGTTTTGAACTGACTGGCAATGGTTTTAGAGAAGTATCGAAACTAAAAAATTGGCGCAACATAACAAAAGAAGATTTCGACAAACGCATACAACGCCTTATCGAGATAACACAAACGGAGAATCCTGAGTATTAAGGTATGTTATCGGAATAACGAATAACCTTTTTTGATAATTTACCAATCATTCACATATTATTTTTATTACTTTTGCATCTAATGAGTATATAACAATTGACTATCATAGAGCTTTCATTAGAGGAATATGTCTATATGGAGTAAAATCAAAGGATTTATGGATGTCGATAGCAGAAGCGGCATCTTGAATAAAGAAGAATCATATAAATCATACGATTCATCACGTTACGCAATAATAGATGTAGAAGTTGGACTTAAGGATTATAAAATACATGATATTGGAGCATTACGTTATGACAATGCAATATTTCATAATGCTTCAAAGAAAGATTTCTATGACTTCATAAATAATGTTGATTACCTATGTGGACATAATATCATACATCATGATATAAAATATTTGTTTGGTTCGGAACAACATCGATGGCAATTAGTAGATACCCTTTACATGTCACCTTTGCTTTTCCCCGAATGCCCATATCACAAACTCGTCAAAGATGACAAGCTCATCAATGAGCAAATGAACAATCCTGTTAATGATTGTCAAAAAGCCAAGGAACTTTTATGGGACGAAATAGCACGATGGCATTCATTACCATATGATAAACGTAAAATATTTGCTTCATTATTAAAAGGACAAAAAGAATTTGACGGATTTCTTAATATGGTCAACTTTGATGAAGTTGCTTCAAATCTTCCAGAACTTATAAAACAAGTTTACTATGGTAAAATATGTGACCATGCAGATTTAAGTTCTATCATTCACCAACACCCATGTGCGCTGGCATATGCACTTGCCCTTATTGACACAACCGATTTCCGTTCTATCACACCTGGATGGGTTTTACATAATTATCCAGAAGTAGAATATATAATGAAGACATTACGTCACACTAGCTGTAACAATGGTTGTAGTTATTGTAACACACTATTAGATATTCATCATAACTTAAAGACTTTTTTTGGTTATGACCAATTTAGGACATACGAAGGTGAGCCACTACAAGAAAACGCAGCACAAGCAGCAGTGGACGGAAAATCATTATTAGCAATTTTTCCCACAGGCGGCGGGAAATCACTTACCTTTCAACTGCCTGCATTAATGGAAGGACGAACAGTTCATGGTTTAACTGTAGTTATATCTCCTTTACAATCACTGATGAAAGACCAAGTTGACAATCTTGCTGACAGAGGCATAACCGATGCGGTTACAATCAATGGTATGCTTGATCCAATCTCTAGAGCATTGTCGATACAGCGTATATTAGATGGCGAAGCATCTTTATTGTATATTGCTCCAGAGATGCTCCGCTCCAAAACTATTGAAAGAATCCTGACATCTCGACACATAGTAAGATTTGTAATAGACGAAGCCCATTGTTTTTCTTCATGGGGACAGGATTTTAGAGTTGATTATTTATATATAGGCAGATTCATCAGCAATTATCAACAGAAAAAAGGATGCAAAATACCTGTTTCGTGCTTTACGGCCACAGCTAAACAAAAAGTGATTCAAGACATCTGTGATTATTTCAAACAAACTTTAAACATAGAATTAGAGTTATTTGCTTCTACTGCATCTAGAACTAATCTGCATTATTCCGTAATACATGCCGACACAGATGATGACAAATATATAAAACTCAGAAGACTTATTTCAGAATCAAATTGTCCAACCATTGTTTATGTTTCTAGAACAAAACGTACCAAAGAATTAGCCACTCGTTTATTACGTGACGGATTTGAAGCTATACCATTTAACGGTAAAATGGATTCTGATGAAAAGAACTCCAATCAAGAAGCTTTTATGACAGATAAGGCCCGTATCATTGTCGCAACCTCGGCATTCGGTATGGGAGTCGATAAAAAAGATGTCGGTCTTGTCATTCATTACGATATCTCTGATTCATTAGAAAACTACATTCAAGAAGCAGGGCGGGCTGGTCGTGACCCACAACTTAATGCACGTTGCTATGTCTTATACAGCGACAATGATTTGGATAAACATTTTATTCTTCTCAATCAGACAAAATTAAGTATAAGTGAAATCCAACAAGTTTGGAAAGCAATAAAAGGACTTACCAAGAAGCGAATGAATGTATGTTGCTCCGCACTAGAGATAGCGAGACTAGCAGGATGGGATGACTCCGTATCCGATATAGAAACTCGTGTCCGTACAGCATTATCAACACTTGAACAAGCCGGCTACCTGGAACGAGGAAACAATTCTCCTCATGTATATGCAACAGGCATAACTGTAAAGAATCTTGATGAGGCTCGTAAAAAAATCTCTGAATCAATTTTATTTAGCAATGAAGAAATAGAAACCAGTATTAGAATTATCAAATCACTGATATCTCAAAAGTATATCAGTAAAGCTCAAGATTCTGAAGCTGAATCACGCGTAGATTATTTAGCAGACATCTTAGGTCTAAGTAAAAGCGAAGTTATTTCCGCTGTTGAACGTATGAGACAGGAAGGTATATTGGCAGATAGCAAAGATATATCTGCATATTTACATGATGAACCTGGAGACAATAAACGTAAAGCTAAAAACCTGCTAGAAGATTTTGCAAAAATTGAACGATACATTCTTAATCAAATCAAAGACTCTTCATTACAAGTTTCATACAAGCATTTAAACGACGATGCTCAAAAAAACGGTATAACCATTTCTAAAGAAAAAGACATTCGCACACTACTCTATTTCCTTACTGTCAAAGGTTATATACGTAAAAAAGAAGACGTAGCTCAAAATATAGAAATTGTTCGTCAAGCTGATTTGGAAACAATAATCAATCGTTTTGAAAAACGATTAGAAATGTGTCGTTTTATCATCGAATGGCTATATAACCAGCCATCTCTTGTTACAAATACAGATTCTGAAAAAAATGCTATCAGGTTTTCAATAATAGAATTACTTAAAGATATCAAGACAAAATCTCAATTGCTTTTCATAAACGTTGACAATATTCAATTAGAAGATGTTGAGGAATCTCTTTTATATTTATCCAAAATTGGTGCTTTAAAACTTGAAGGTGGTTTTCCTGTACTTTATAATGCAATGAATATACGTCGCATTAAAGACAATAAAGCCAGATATAAAGTTGACGACTATCGTATGCTTAATGAATTTTATAAGCAAAAAATACAACAAGTTCATATAGTTGGAGAATATGCCAATTTGATGGTTAAAGATTATAACGCGGCCTTACAATATGTCCAGGATTATTTCCAAATGGACTACAAGAAATTCATCAATAAATATTTTAAAGGTGAACGAAACAAAGAAATTGAACGGAATCTTACACCCAATAAATACAAGCAATTGTTCGGTCAGCTGTCACAACGTCAATTAGAAATAATTTCAGATAAGGACTCTCGTTATATCGTTGTTGCCGCTGGACCAGGAAGTGGAAAAACTCGTGTATTAGTACATAAATTAGCTTCCTTATTAATGCTTGAAGATGTTAAGCATGAACAACTTCTTATGTTGACATTTTCCAGAGCAGCTGCAACTGAGTTCAAACAAAGATTAATGGAACTTATAGGAAATGCTGCACATTTTGTAGAAATAAAGACATTCCATTCATATTGTTTCGATTTATTAGGACGTATAGGCAATCTTGATGATGCAAAGAATGTTGTGACAGAAGCTGCAAATATGATTATACGAGGAGATGTTGAGCCAAATAAAATAGGCAAGACTGTACTTGTAATAGACGAAGCACAGGATATGAGTATTGATGAGTACTCTTTTATCAAAGCTCTCATAACCAATAATGAGGAAATGCGAGTTATTGCAGTAGGCGACGATGACCAAAATATTTTTGAATTCAGAGGGTCTGATTCAAAATATATGTTCAAACTATTAAATGAAGAAGGTAGCAAATTGTATGAAATGACAGAGAATTACCGCAGTTCTCAAAATGTGGTCAACTACGCAAATTCATTCATCAAAAATATCAACAATAGGATGAAAAATACCCCAATCATTCCTATTAGAAATTATAGCGGTTGTGTTGAAGTTGTACATCATGAGTCTGAATATATGTATCAACCTATCGTTGAAAATATTATTCAAAATAAAAGATATGGTAACAGTTGCGTCCTAACTCAAACAAATGAGGAGGCGGTCATAATGGTAGCACTGCTACGAAAATATGGCATACGCGGAAAACTGATTCAATCAATGGATGGATTTTCATTTTGGAATCTAGCAGAAATAAGATACTTTTTAAAATGTTTAAACAAAGGAAACAAAGTACCGATTATACCACAACAATTATGGGATGAAGCCAAACTTGCCACATTTTCCATGTATGCAAAAAGCAATAGCCTAAATTATGTAAAGCGTTGCATAGAGTTGTTTGAACAGATTAATAAAGTAAAATATTATAGCGACTTCCGCGAATTTATCTATGAATCATCAGTTGAAGACTTTTGCGATATATCTGATGCTGATGTTGTTGTATCCACCATTCACAAAGCCAAAGGCCGTGAATTTGATGATGTTTATATGTTACTTTCTGATTATTATTCAAAAGATGATAATCTTATAAGACGTTTTTATGTCGGTATGACTCGAGCTAAGAATCGTTTATTCATACATACAAATGGAAAATTATTTAATAATACCAATATAGATAAATTTACCATTGACTCAAATACATATTCAATGCCAGAAGAAGTTGTCTTGCAGCTTTCCCACAAAGATGTTTATCTTGGTTTTTTCAAAGAAAGAAAAAAGGAAATTTTATCTTTAAGAAGCGGTGACCCTCTTAACTACAAAGACACAATCTTTTATAACACCACAACCAATACTCCTATTGCCAAACTATCTAAAAACATGCAAGTTGTAATCGAAGATTGGCACAATAAAGGTTACAATATAAAATCTGCCTCTGTACGTTTCGTTGTTGCATGGAAACCCAAAGACGCTCCTAAAGAAGAAACAGAGACAGCTGTCGTTTTAATTGACGTAATGCTGAATCTACTTTAAATAAACATAGATTATCTAAAAAAAATCCCTCGCAGAACTTTCTACGAGGGATTTACTTTTAATATTATTGATTGTTTGACCTTTTCTTTTGAAGTCAATAGACTACGGACAACTGTCAACAGTCTGTGTCAGTGTCTGAGTTCAGTGTTCTCACTTGACTTCCTCAAATGTAACATCCTATGATTATCAATAAGTTATAGAACTATGTCGCAAATATGTGTAATATACGAAGCAGGTGTTAGTAGTTGGCAGTAAATGAAACTAACTATCTGATTTAGTGTTACAAAGATAAGCAAAAATATCAAATTATCATAATGTTTTCTTGATGTTTTTTGAAGTATTTTTTTTTCTGAATCAAACGTTTTGTTTACTTTGTTTATTATTTTTACAAAAGTATTCAAGAATCCTAAATATATTGATTATGAATAAGATGGAATTCCTAAAATTACATTGTTTGGCAAAAATGGGAGATAAAGAAGCTCTTTATAAACTATCTGGATGTTATTTATTTGGATTAGGATGTGATGTTGATATTACAAAAGGATATCATTTACTAAAAAAATCCGCTAAATATGGTTTTGAACCTGCTCAGATTAGTCTTGATTATATGTTTGACAACAACGATGAAGCAATAAGATTTTCCAATGAATTTGCTGAAAATTACGAGGCTGTTAAACGATTACGACAAGCAGCTGAGGATGGAGATGCGTTTGCACAATATTTTATAGCTGAATCTCGCGTCAAAGATGATTCTGTTTCTCAATATGTAAAGCAAGAAGGATTTAAATGGTTAAAAAAATCAGCTGCACAAAATTTTGGTCCAGCCCTATATTTATTGGGAATAAAATATCTTGAAGGCGATAGCGATATATTGCAAAAAAATGAAAAATTAGGAGCAGAACTTTTGAAAAAATCAGCGGATAAGGGACACTTACCTGCAATCATGAAAGTAGCAGCTTTCTATGCAGAAGGCACTTTCTTCAATCAAGATTTCAAGGAAGCAATAAAATACTACAAAATGGCAGCTGATAAAGATAATCCCAAAGCATTGGTAATATTGGGGAAAAATTTATCATCAGGAAGGTTTACAGGTCAAAATCTTGAACTCGCAAAAAAATATTTTCAAAAAGCCATAGAACTCCAATACATTCCTGCATATTATGAATTGGGATTATTATACTGCAGAGAAGAGCATCGCGATGCTATAGAAGCTTTTAAAAACTTCTCCATTGCAGCAAATGCAGGTTTCCCTCCTGCAGAATATGAATTAGGAGTATGTTATCGTTGGGGAGAAGGCGTGCCTGCAGATATACAAAAAGCAATATATTGGATGGAATTGTCAGCAAATAAAGGATATAGCATGGCAAAACATAATTTAGGATTGTACTATGAGAATGGAATAGGCGTTGAAAGCAACATTCAAAAAGCAATACAATATTATACCCAAGCGGCAGAAGACGAAGAAAATTACCAAGCTCAATTTTGTTTAGGACGATGTTACTTTAACGGTAACGGAGTAGAGCAAAATTATAACGAAGCTATAAAATGGTTCATGAAAGCTGCAAGTCAAGGTGAACCTGATTCTATTTTCCATCTTGCCATATGTTATGGTAATGGATTAGGAGTTGAACAAGACAATGAAAAAAGTCTTCATTATTTAATCACCGCTGCAAATTTGGGATGGCAACCAGCAATTGAAATTTTAAAAGAAAACGGAATAGAACCAACGAATAAATAAAAAACAGCGTGTATCCTCTTGGGTTACACGCTGTTTGGTTGTAAGCTTAATTATTCTATTGTCTCACTGCCTACATAGACTGAATCTGAGACTAGACTACCGTCTTCTGAAACGAATGCTAAGTAGATGTGGACTGTGTCACCGACCCAGTTTGATGGGTATGTTATGCTTGTTCCTTCATCGCCTCTACATGCTTTTGTCATGTCGTAAAGGGCTTCTTCTTTGTTGGCATTATATGCTAACAGCATTGCGAAGTCTGTGTCTAAGGCGTTTGCTGTGCCACTGTTGTCGAGCCATGAAACTGCGATTTCTCCATCGTTGTTCAATTTTTGTATGTTCAATGGTAATGCAAGCGAACCTCTCGAAACCATTGCTTTGGTATAGTCAATTGAATGGCTTGGATATGTGCCTGTTATTGCGTTTCTTAATGTGTATGACATCGCTGCATTGAACTCTGATTGGTGTACTGCGTATGTCTTGAAACCGACTTTAATGAAGGATTGTATCGGTCTGATGAATGATAATGCTAAAGCAAATTTGTCGCGTTGCGCAATCTATTTTGCTGTTCTTGGATTTTTAACGCTTTGTGCTCTGCTTCTCATGTAGCTGAGACCTTTCCAGCTTGAACCTACTACGGTTCCGACTTTTCCTGAGAATCCGCCGAGGATTCCTTGTTTAATTGTTCCCATATTATATTTGTTTAAAAGTTAAAAAATTATGAATTTTATAGAATCGGAGTTGGTAAGTGCTTGGTATGACGGAGGTCATACTGTCTTCTCTTACTTTGACTTAACAAAGATAATAAAAACATAAACACCTAAAACACAAGCGGTTGCGTGTGCTTTAGTTTGCGTCGTTTTGCTTTTGCTCCTTCTTCTAATAATTATTTTTTCGACAAAAGAAAAACCGAAAAAAAGAAATGAAAAGGAATGCCCATCAAGGCTAACGGAGTTGAGGGCAGTTTGTCAAGGTTTGCAAGGGGAAAATACTCTTTTTGCGGAGCGATAGCGGAACAAAAAGGAAGATTTTCTCCGTAGCAACCCGAAGGGCTTGACCTTTACAAACAACCGAAACGGAGTTATCTTTGCATTTCATTTTTATTTCTTTTGACGTGAAACTAATAATTTCTCCCCGAATCGTGAGTGTCTTTTTTCGTCCACGAATCTGCAGAAATGTTTATTCTCCACGGATTTCGAGTATCTGCACGGATTTTATTGTTGTCAATGATTTTTATTCTTAATTTTAAGCATCTTCTGTTCTAAAGTAAAATAAATCAATACTTTGTCATAGGCAGATTTTTGGTTCAGGGCAGAAACAGCGGAAAACAGAGCAGGGAAAACAGCCTTGAGCTGAACGGAGGCAGTGGCAGAGCTGCGGAACGAAGTGGAGTGCTATGCCTGCTGCCGTAGTGAGAGGCGAAGCCGTTGCGAGTGGAGCGAGGGTGGCTGACAGGGAGTGCGGAGTGTAGCGAAGCGTAATGAGCACGGTGGCAGCCTCAGGAGTGCTGGCGGAGTTTTTGCGTGGAGTGTAGTTTCTTTTGCGGGGTCTGAGGAGGGCTTGTCTGAACGAATGAATGTAGTGAAGCTTAATGGAACGTAGAGGAATGGGCGGAACGTAATGTAATGAGTGAAAGACAAGCTCTCCTTTGGGTTGAAGATATGTGGCTGCTGAGCGGAATGAGGCACGAAAGAAGCGAATGCTGCCACACCTATGAAATAAGGGCGGGAGCAAAAGAAACGAAACATAACAAAGCAAAAACTGTGACAGCACGACACCCTCGCGACCCGCAGGCGAGCCTAACAATAAGCGGCGGTTGACCCCAATAAAAAAATATGGAGCGTAGCGAGACCTTGAAGGGTTTGGGGGCAAGAGAAGCCGCGGGTGACGACTGAGTGAACGCTTGGAGGAAAAAACGAGCTGGCACGACACTGTGAGCACCAAATGAAGCGACAGCGGAATGAGAGGAGCGCAACAGTGATTGTGACAGCGTTGCTTGCAAGGGTGGCGAGGCAACGAAGCCACTTGTCTTGCCCTTGCTAGCACGTTTTTTTCTGACTAAGTGAACGATGGAGGAACACCTATTTCCCTGCTCTGTTTGGAGCGGTAGAATCTGATGTTTAAATGTAAGATTTATTTATTCCGATTAAAGGAGTTTCGATTACAGAGAAAATGTGTTTCAACGAGGTGTTTGATTTCCCATGAATCCGCTGTTTCCGCTGTTTCCGTTTTTTCCTGTGTTTATTGAAGATTTTGTATCTTGATTGTTGTTTTTCTTCTGTTTTGTGTTTTCGGATATCACGGATTCATGGGATTTGGCGGATATTATTTGATTTGTTTCTTTACGTTTTCTATTACTTCAAGAACCAATGGATCTGGTGTGATTTCGTAGGCTTCTTCGTAATACTTGAGTGCTTGCTTGAATTGAGTTACATTTTCATATATAATGCCGATATAGAACGGCCAAGATGCATTTTGAGGTTGTTCTTCGTATCGGGACTTAAATTCGTTAAATACGACATCAAAGCATATAGTACTCATTTTTATTATAAAATTAAAGGCTTCATCATTGCCGTCTATATCAAAGGCTTCTACAATGTCGCTGGCTGCTTGTTTATCATTACCTAATCCGAAATAACATGCCCCACGATGCGTGTAGGCTGTAGAATTGTCTTTGTCTAACTTGATTGCTTCACTATAATATTTTATCGCTTTATCAAAATCATCTTTATAAACAGCTATATCGCCAAGGTATGTGTAGGCTCTGCTGTTTTCTGGATCTAATGTGATTATTTTCTGGCATTCTGCTTCAAAAAGGTCGTAATTTCCTTGATTCCTATAGCAAACAGCTCTGCCTATGTAGTTATTTCCTTCTTCCGGATCGCAGTCAATTGATACAGTGTAGTCTTTTATTGCTTTGTCTAAATCTCCAAGCATATAATACACGTTAGCTCTTGCAGTGTAAGCTGCCGACCGTGAATAATTGTCTTTTTTATTTTTGTTTGCCAATTTAACCGCTTTATTGGTACAAGACAAAGCTTCTTCAAAATCGCCATGGAGATTCATGTAACACTGTGATATCAAGCACAATGCAGGAATGCTTTTAGGATTTTCTTCCAACTCTTTGGAGAAATTGTTGAAGGCTGTTTCATAGTCATTGTTATTCAATGCTTCCAGTCCGTCAACCATATATTTAGAAGAATCTACGTTATAGTCTTGCGCATAGCAAGGCAAAGCGATTAAAAACGAAATGAAGAAAACGATTAAAGTCTTTGATAATGAGGTCATAACTAATGATTTATATAATTAAAATATTAGCATTATATATTACTGGATTGCAGAAACGATTGCAAACACTGCAACTAACGAAAACAGAACAAGCGATCCAATTAGAACATTAGTACCCTCTATATCATTATCAGCATCTTCTTTATACCTTCCATTTGGATACTTCTTCAAATATTTTCTTGCAGTATTTTCAAGTCTATACTTTGCTTCCTCCACACATTTTCCGTTCGGATATTTATCAAGATATGCTGAAGCAGACTTTTTTTCAAAACATTCAGTTTCTTCTTTATCTAGTTTTAATTTTAAAATTTCAAAATATTTTCCGTTTGGATATTTGTCGAGATATTCTTCTGGTGACAATTTATTTACGAAATAATATTCCATTATTTCTCCAACAACTTCTTTTTTTTCTATTTCCTCAAGCAAAATAATATCATTTTTTGCCGATAATATTTCTTCGTAGATTTTTCCTACTTTTGATATTAGTTCTCTGTCATAATTGTCATAATCTATATAGACATCGGGATTCAAATATTCTTTTAACTCATTAAGCTTTTTCTTTGTCGAGATATGAACTCCGAGCTTCTGTATTGCTCTATTTCTCAATAGAATTAAAAGTTCTTTTGAAGTATATTCTTTTTCTTTTTTTAATTCAGACCAAATATAGTTTGCTTCGTCAAATTTTTCAAAGCCAAAATATTCAATGTTGAATTTCTTAGGATTACATTTGTCAATCAATTCGTCATAAAGTGAATCATATTCTTTTTCTTCTTCATTCATTCTTTCTGACATAACTGATTTAATTCCACCGAAATTTACATCAGGCATCGTTTCAAATATTATGTTGTCTTCTTCCATATAATTGTTATTCAAAAAGGTGTCTAATTCCAATCATCATTTTCTTTTTTATTGTCTTTTGACATATCTTCAAATTTAGGTCTGTCATTCGCAGCATCTTTTATTCTGTTAAAAATGAAGATAACACCATACACTATTAGTGCACTAATAAAACCAGCAATACCTTCTTCCATAATTCATTATTTTTTAAGAGAAGAGTCCGCCCATAAGACGAACTCCCTTTAAATCATTTACTTATTCCATTCGTTTCTTTCTTTTTCTTCTTGTTCTTTCTTGTTGGCACGAGAAATGAGGAATGCACCAAGAACGCCAAACATGATTGCGCTGGACAAAGGTCTGCCAGCCATTTCTGGATCTGACCCTGCTGCAATTAAGAAAATTAAGAAATTAAGTATTCCTATAACAAGGAATATCCATCCCCAAGTTCTCATAATCAATTATTTTTAGACATATCCGTAAACTCAGGTTCGTTCTTTTTGCTACAAGCCGCAATTATCCAGCCTATAAAACCTAATGCAAATCCCAAAACAAAACCCCAACCGCCACCAATTTTACGATTTTTTCCAATCAAAAGTCCGATTAAACCGCCAACAATAGCTCCAATAAGTACTTCCATAATTCAAAAATTTTAAAAGTTAATATTAAGTTTGTTTTTTGCCTCTTCTTTTAATGCTTCAAGGCGCTCATAATTGTTCTTATATTTTCCTATCCTAGTTGAAATATCAGTCGCTATTTTCATTTTCTCTTCATCTGGAGCGAATCTGTCAGGATGACACTTAACAATCAACTTTTTGTATAATGTCTCTGCATGGAAGAAACTTTTATTGAGATTATCGAAGTTTATTTGACCTTCACCTTTTACTTCTTCCTTTATATTGCTGATTTTATCGTACTTAGTTTTCTTTCCTGAGAAAAGAAACAACAGAATTATTGCAAATTCAATGATTGCAATTATCATCCACCAATTAAATTGCATACCTTCGTTTATCAATGCATTGTTTTCTTTCATTGGTGACACTATTGTGTCGCACACAATATTTAATGTATCAATATTCATCATTGCCTCCTTGTCCTAACATTATGTAATCGTGCAATTGCCAACGACATCCATGATTTCCCACATCGCAATGAACTTCCAATGTGTCCCATCCAAGCACTACTAATCTCCTTACCAACATCGAATCGTTCAAAACGACCAAACCGATATTGATGATGTCTTGCTTGGACAGTTGTCTTCCAGAACAAGCCATAATTCTGAAACCGCTATTAAGAAAATTAGAGAATTGATGCTTATAAGACCGTTCACCTCTTGATATACTAGCCTTAAGCAAGACCGGAGAAATGCCAGCGACAAAAGCTTGTCGTGCAGACTTGTTGAACCCCATAATTAAATTAGTCCTGTCTCGTCGGTCTTGAAACCATTCCAAAATCCGACACCATATGTCTGTTATTCCTGCCATTATTTTTATTATTTGAATTTTATAGTTTTTAATATTTTATCAATAGTTGCCATCTGTTCTTTGTGTTTAGCAACATCACTTGCAGCTATGGGAAAGGCAGTCCTTGTAGTGGATATGGATCCGCAAGCTAACGCTACAACAAGTTTTGGAATAAATAAAACAGAAATCAAGAAAACAGTATACACTGCTTTAGTAAACGAATGCAGTGTTCAAAAAGCTACAATTCCTACAAAAATAGAGAACCTGTTCATACTTCCAAGCAATATCGACTTAAGCGGTATCGAAGTGGAATTGAGCAAGGAAGCAAACTATCATAT
>JAZLAL010000086.1:0-5229 GCA_045613185.1 Bacteroidales bacterium
AACGATATGGTCGTCTTTCATGAGTTTCTTAGCTTCAGCGAGACCGATAGCAACTGAGAGGCCTTGTCCTAATGAACCGCTGGCTACTCTGATGCCTGGGAGACCTTCAGCTGTTGTTGGGTGACCTTGAAGGCGTGTGCCAAGGCGACGGAATGTTGCCAATTCTGCTACTGGGAAATAGCCGCGACGAGCCAAGATGCTATAAAGCATTGGGCTGATGTGACCGTTTGAAAGGAAGAAAGCGTCCTCACCTGCTGCATCCATTCTGAAATTCTCAGGATTGATTTGCAATTGGTCGAAATAAAGAGCTGTTACGATGTCTGTTGCTCCCAATGAACCGCCTGGGTGTCCTGACTGACAAGCATGAACCATTCTGATGATATCACGTCTAACTTGTGATGCTACATCTTTTAACTGATTGATTTCCATATATTGTATTTTTAAGTTAATATTTTCTTGTTATGAGCTGTGAGCTACGGGCTGTGAGCTTATTTTTTTAAGTTCAATGCTAATCACTCAACTTCTTCTCTTTTTTCTATGAGTTATGAATTATGATTATGAGTTGATTTTCTATGATTTAGAATGACGCTCATGGCTCATGGCTCATAGCTCATAGCTTTTCTGCAAATGTAGTCAATTTTGTGATTGTTTTACCTTTTTTTTAAATTATTTCAAAATGATATTTTTCTTACCTTTGCATAAATTTTTTACAATGGCCAGACACTATAATAATAAATACAAAAAGAAGTCGCAAGAGACTGTATTTACTGTAAGAGAAGACGCTTATTTAATGGAATTTTTAATGAAGGCGATGGATGGCATCAGCCGCAGCAAAGTAAAGAGAATGCTCAGCAACGACGTAGTTCATGTCAACGACAGAGTTGTTTCTCAACATAACTACGAACTGAAGCCAAATATGCGCGTAAGCATCAAGAAATCTACGGAAGGAAGCAGATTCAAGAACTTCTGGGTCAAGATTGTCTTTGAAGATAATGACATCATTATTGTTGAAAAGAAAGCTGGCATTTTATCAAGCAGCACAAGTCCTAAAGACGAAAGCGTTAAAAGCATCCTTAATTATTATTTAGACAGCACACATCAGCATGCCAATGCACATACTGTCCACCGCCTCGACAAATTCACTTCCGGTTTGCTCATCTTCGCCAAGAGCAAGAAAGTAGCTCTTAAATTTGAAGAAGACTGGAAAGAAAGAGTTTACGACAGAAGATACGTCGCTTTAGTACATGGCGAGCTGCCAAAATCACAAGGCACAGTGGCTTCATGGTTGAAAGACGATAGTCATTATGTGACACATTCGAGTCAGGAAGACAATGGCGGCAAATATGCTGTGACACATTATAAGAAATTGAGATCAGGCAACGGTTACTCACTCGTTGAGTTACAGCTTGAGACAGGACGCAAGAACCAAATCAGAGTTCACCTCCAGGATTTAGGCTGCCCTGTGGTCGGTGACTTGAAATATGGTGACGGCAGCGACCCAATCAACAGACTAGGACTTCACGCCTACAAGTTATGCTTCAAACATCCTGTCACAGGCGAAGACATGAAATTCGAGACAGATATTCCTAAGTCATTCTATTTCTTCGAAGATAACGAACGTTAAAAAGTCACAGAGACATAAAATCGTAAAGATTCTCAGACATTCTAAATCATATATCCACGAAATATCACACGAATGATTAGTGTTATTTCGTGGATTTTTTACACCCATTTCGTTATCTTCACCACTTCTTTTACATGTCGAGAAAACAAACAAGACTTATTTGCTCAGCCAACGTCGCACTGGCTCGTCATAAAGTTTCAGACATAAAACTGCTAAAGCCACACTCGCCAAAACGACAAAAGACGCAACACCCAAACACTCTCTTAAGGTATAAATATGTTTGTCAATAAGCCAAGCGTAAAAGATATACATTATTGGATAATGTACAATATACAACGGATAAGATATATCACCTAATCTCTTGTTTATCTTGTTAGTAATACTGTTTGTATCATTACTACCGCAAGCGCCCAAACATACTATTATAGGGAATACAAAAGCAATGCATATGTATTCATACAAGCAATTGAGATTAAGCACACCTTCTGACGGGATGTAAGGAACGGCAAAAACCATAACAAGCACCGCGCTACAAATCCAGAACGCACCCTTCACCTTACGAGGCTTATAAGTTCGTGAGAGCCACATTCCCAAAGTAAACGGGAATAGCATACGCACAAGTCCACCCCAGAAATTCAGTTCATCAATGGTCCATCCAACGCCTATCATACCGTATCCCGACACATCGAAAATGAAGAAGTACGCATGCACTAAGCCCAACACTATCGTCAACGCAGCAAGCATCTTAGTGGATAATCGACGAATGAAAAGTGCATATAAGATATTACCTATATATTCAAAGAAAAGCGACCATCCTGGGCCATTAAGCGGAAACATCTCTCCATTACCTCGTACCTCATATGGCAGACCTGGCACTGCTGGTATCATCAACATTGTCATCAACATAGCAGTCATAGCCCAACCTAATGGCGCTACAGTACCATCCCAACGCTCGAATCCTACGAAAGCGAAGGCTGCAAAACCAATCACCGCTCCCATAACAAGCATAGGATGCAGACGAATAAGACGACGCTTGAAAAACTGCCACACATTCATCTCCTTCCAGCGGCTGTCGTATGCGTAGCTGATGACGAAACCAGAGAGGATAAAGAAGAAATCCACCGCAATATGTCCATGGTTCAAGGTTGTGATAAGTCCGTCTCCTGCGCCGTTAACTGACTCAGCAAAGGCAAAACCTTCGAAAATATGATAAAAAAGTACAAGAATAGCTGCAACTCCGCGTAATCCGTCAAGAAGCGCATAGTGAGGTTTGGCTGAAGGCATGTAATTTTGCTGCATAATGTGTTTATTTTCCGTTTACAAAGATAAGCAATTATTTCCCAAATCCTCGCCTATTTTAACAAATAAAGCATATCTTTGTAAGACAAATTTCACATTCATGAAACAGAAATTTTTATTGTTATTTTTTATAATATTATCATCAGAACTTATTATAGGTCAGAATCTTAAAGGCATAGTCAAAGATGCCGGAAATAATGACGTCCTATCTGGTGTCACTATATATGTCAAGTCACTGAACACTGGCACTTCTAGCGACAGAAATGGTCATTATGAATTAAGTCTGCCAGAAGGTTCTTACGACATCACCTACTCTTTCATTGGTTATATCACTGAAACCAAGCACGTCAACATACACAATTCAACCAAGTCATTAGATGTCAACCTTAAGGCCGATAACAAAATGCTTGACGAAGTCATCATTTCCAGCACAAGAAAAGACGCCAATGTAAGGGAACTAAAAATGAGCGTACAGACCATCGACATGGTGAGAATCAAGAAGATTCCCGCACTGATGGGCGAAGTCGATGTCATCAAGACTATCCAACTTATGCCTGGCGTCCATGCCGCATCAGAAGGCTCATCAGGATTCAGTGTGCGCGGCGGCAATCCCGACCAGAATCTCATTCTTTTAGATAACGTACCTATTTATAACGCGTCTCATTTCTTGGGTTTCTTCTCTATTTTCAACAACGACGTGATAAAAGACGCTACTTTATACAAAGGCGACATCCCTGCGATGTACGACAGCCGTCTTTCTTCAGTGCTGGACATCACCACATTAGATGAAGTTCCACATAAATTAAATATGCAAGGCGGCATCGGCGCACTGACAAGTCGCCTCACATTAGGCACGCCGTTCAACAAAGGCAGAAGCGCATTCTTAATCGGCGGCCGTATCACTTACGGCGGTGTCTTAGCATGTAATTTGATTAAAAGACTAAGAGGTAACTCATTGCATTTCTATGACTTCAATGCGAAGATAATGCATACTATAAACAATAACAATAGGATTTTCATCTCGACATATCTCGGCGACGACGTATTAGGTGTAACAGATTTGCTGACAATGAAATACGGAAATAAAAACGTAACTGCTCGATGGAACCATATCTTCAACGACAAGCTGACTTCCAACTTATCTTTGTTTTACACCAATTATAGATACGATATCGGCATCGATATGAATCCTTACCAATTCAATATCATAGCTGGAATTGAAGATGTGTCCACAAAATACGATTTTACTTATCTGATGAATGACAATATTACATCACGCTTCGGCGCTGCTGCTACTTTCCATCAATACGGACAAGGTAAACTGAAAGATGAGACTGGCTCAATTGCTAATCTTCTTGGCGTCGACCCAGCGAGTGAAGTCGTCCGTAAAGGATTGGAATATGCTCTTTATTATACAAACGATCACAAATTAGGACCTTTGTTTTCAATACGTTACGGGCTTCGTCTTTCCATGTTTCAAAATATAGGCAAAGAAACACTCTTCCTCTTCGATGACAAATACGAATGTTACGACCAGATTGATTACGACAAAGGCGAGATTTTCAACACGCAAATAAACCTTGAGCCTCGCCTTGGCGCGATTTATCAAATCAATGAGTTTTCTTCAATAAAAGCTTCATACCTCAGAACGGTTCAATATGCGCAGGTCGCGACAAATGCAACGGGTGGCATCCCGTTCGACCTCTGGTTTCCTGCAAGTCCTAACATCGAGCCTCAGAAATGTGACCAATTTGCTTTAGGTTACTTCCGTAATTTCCTAAACGATGAGATTGAGACTTCTGTCGAGGTTTATTATAAAAGAATGCACAACGTGATAGACTTCGTCGATAATGCTTCTTTCATCGGCAACTTATACATCGACGGAGAGGTAAGAAAAGGTAAAGGCTACGCTTACGGAATCGAGTTTTTAGCTAGAAAAAATTTCGGTAATTTCTCCGGCTGGATTTCTTATACTTACAGTAAATCAATGAGAAAGACTCCTGGAATCAACTTTGACAGAGAATATGTCTCTCCTTACGACAAGCCTCATAACATCAGCATTGTCTTAAATTATGCTTTCAACAAACGCTTCGACGTTTCGGCAACATGGGTTTATACCACGGGACAGCCAGTCACATATCCATGCGGAAAATATACCGTCGATGGAATTACATACGCCATCTACGACGGAAGAAACAACAGCCGCTACCCTGATTATCACCGCCTTGACTTGTCGGCAACGATAAAATGCAAGGAAAAGAAAAACTGGCAAGGCGAATGGAACTTCTCGGTCTACAACGCTTACG
>JAZLAL010000087.1:0-3817 GCA_045613185.1 Bacteroidales bacterium
TCCTGTAGTCACAATATTTTCACATTCAGGCAATGTATCTAATAAAGCTTTAACATCAGTCTGCTTCACGACTTCAAGGAATTTGTCAGAAGCATTGTCTTTCAGACGAATGACTTCCGATGCTGTGTCATATAAAGCGAAACCTTCGTCTTTACAAAAGGAAACTATTTTGTCTTTATCGAAACGTTTCTCTCCTTTTATTTCAAAATAATGTTTGTCGTTATAAAATACGAGTCCCAAAATTCTCCACATATCGTTTATCCAATTAGGATAAAAGAATTCCATCGACCATTTCTCTTTCTTCGGAGGGAAACTGCCGAGCATAAGAATCCTGGCATTCTTCGGAAGAAACGGCTGCAAAGGATGAGATTCAATGTTTATAAACACATCCTTATCTATATACATATAACTATTATTAATATAAAGACCATTATTTGTGTTATAATAGCTACTTACCCTATCACGCTTTACAACATTATCATTTTCAATTATACCATAATACCATTCTTGATATGCATATTCTAAAATTGGTGTTTTATCATTATCAAAATCTAAATCCCAAGATGCATCTGGAATTTGACTTTTCAAATAAGGATACTCTTCCCATAATACAAATCTACGATTAGCCGACCAATTTTGTTCTCTACTTTCTATCAAATACTTACGATAAACACCAAAATCTCCTCCGTATTTTTTTTGAAAGCCTGTAGATTTACATAACCATGCTCCTTCAAAAGTCACAGCATCCGCTTCTATTATCAACTTTTTTTTATTTTTGAAATAGTTTATACAATCAAGCAAAAATTTTTTACCAATACCTTTTTTGCGAAAACTTGGTTTAATACAAATGATGTCTATTTTAACTTTCATTTGAGATTCGTCAAAAATCACAAATCCTTCTGCTTTTTTATCCTTACTCCTATACAGCAAAAAATTTCCATTTTCAAACGAGTCTTTGATAATCCTTATATTACCATAAAAATCATCATATTCTTTTTGCTGTGCAATTTTCAACCAATCTTCAATATAATCTATATCCTCTAAAGTTATATTGTTATCAATAGCAAATTCTCTCATTTGTCAGATATTTAAATTTACAAAAGTTAAATCACCCAACCCCTCCCTCATATAAATCTTCAATATGAAACTCCAAATCATTGCCCCAAATCAAATTGCTATCCACCACCTTGCCTTTCTTAAAGTTTACAATCTCTAAATACTTATTATATTGCGGATGCGGATGATTTCTGATAAATTCGCCGACATCTATTTTCTTACGAGTATTATCATTAAAAAAAATATCAACCGTCAGGTCATCATTAAAAACAATTTCTACAATCTTGATCTTATTTTTCATAACCCAATATATTTCATTTATATCAGTTACTACAATCAGTTCACCAGCATCGTTAACCTTTACTATATGAGGATGCCCTGTGTAACGAGGTCTATTTGAAAAATCAAGATGAAAATATCTTAATCCGTCACATTCCAAGCAAAAATGAACTATATCAAATCCGTGTTTATCAGCAATTTGTTTTACTATATCTTGATAATCTGCCATAAGTAATTCCCTCTACTTTACACTTAAAAACTCCTGTCCTATTTTATGCAAACCATTGATAATAATCTCTCTTTTATCTTTACGAGGATTTCTATAACCACTAAGATAATGTCCCAACTGACGCTGGTTGATACCCGTAATTCTGCTTAAAGCCGCTCTTGTCAATATCTTATCATAATGATGAAGTAATGCTGAAACTGACAATTCAAATTCCAATTCATATTCTTCTTTAAGACAGTCTGGCAGTTCGTCATATTCAGATCCTTCAATATGAAATTCCAATGCTGATATATATGCTTCTTTTACACCTTCTATTGTTGCATGTGTAGCTACACATCCTGGAATCAAATCTGAACATGCTCCATAATTATCATTCCATACGATATTAACCAAAATCTTTTTCATATTATCTTAATCCTGCTTGTTTATTTTTTCTTCAAAATTAATACTTTTAACACCCTTTTGTCAAGGGTTTAACACAAGTATTTTTCGATTTTAACAATTATTAACATAAACGTTAACGGAATTAAGAAATTTATGTTAATGTTTATTAAGACTACAAGTTTTTTTAGTTAGGAGTTAGGAGTTGAGGGTATGAGGAATTGAGGAATTGAGGAATATCTCGCGCAGAGGCGCACGGACGTGCAACTTTCTAATTAGGAATTATTGTTTGGTGTTCGCTACTTGGAGTTAATAGCCGCCAATGCGTTAGGGATTGGAGCGGCATCCTTTTGGAGCGCAGCGGAAAAAGATATAGCGGAAAGCCCGACGGCTTCGCCGGAACGCCATAATTCAATTCATAATGCATAATTGAAAGTTGGAAATTAGCTTTGAGCTATGAGCCACGAGCTGTGAGCAATTTTTCTAGATTATTAAATTCCGCCTTCTAATTTCGTGGAAAAAAAAGTTTCGTGCCAATTTAGTGCCTTTTCGTGGACAAAAAGATTAGTGCTAATTTCGTGCCTTTTCGTGGACATTTTCATCCACTAATCTGCACTAATACACACTAATCTTTCGTGCTAATTTCGTGTTTTTTTCGTAAACCCAAAAGTTTAGTGTCAAATTCGTGCCTTTTCGTGGACATTTTCATCCACTAATCTGCACTAATCTTTCGTGCTAATTTCGTGCCTTTTCGTGTCTTTTCGTGGACAAAAAAAAGAGGGACGCCATAATGACGTCCCTATATTTGTGTTAAATTAGTGTCTTTTCGTGGACAAATCAATCGATTCTGCAGCAGAGGTTTCTGTCGCCGAATGCGTCGTGGATTCTTGTTACGTGTGGGAAGTATTTATCTTGGACATCGCTCTTGTTAGGGAAACCAGCTTCTGAACGTGTGAATGGGAATTCCCAGTTGTCAGCCATCAACATTTCTGCTGTGTAAGGAGCGTGTGTGATAACATTGTTGTCTTTTTCTGCCTTGCCACTTTCGATGTCAGCGATTTCTTGACGAATCTTGATCATAGCGTCAACGAAACGATCTAATTCTGCTAATGGTTCGCTTTCTGTTGGCTCGACCATCAATGTTTCGTGAACTGGGAACGCAACTGTTGGAGCGTGGAAACCATAGTCCATCAAACGTTTAGCGATGTCGATAGCAGCAACGCCAGTAGCTTTGTTGATAGCGTGGATATCGAGGATCATTTCGTGAGCGACGTGACCGTTGTTACCGGTATAAAGGATTGGATAATAATCTTTCAATCTATCTTTGAGGTAGTTAGCATTCAAGATAGCCATCTTTGTTGCTTCTCTTAAACCTTCACCGCCCAACATCTTGATGTAAGCGTAAGAGATGGTGAGGATTTGTGCGCTACCGTAAGGAGCTGCTGAAACAGCGCCGAGTTTTTCGTTGTATGTAGCGAGGGTGAGGTGAGTTGGCAAGAATGGTACCAAGTGAGCTGCAACGCCGATAGGACCTACGCCTGGACCGCCACCGCCGTGAGGTATAGCGAATGTCTTGTGTAAGTTGAGGTGGCAAACGCCAGCGCCGATGAAGCCTGGACATGTGAGACCAACTTGAGCGTTCATGTTAGCACCGTCCATATAAACTTGACCGCCATTGTCGTGAACTATCTTCATCAAGTCGCGGATACCGTCTTCATAGATACCGTGTGTTGAAGGATAAGTTACCATGAATGCTGCGAGATCGTCTTTATATTGTTCAGCTTTTGCCTTAGCATCTTCCATGTCGATGTTACCGTTTTCATCACATTTAACGACAACTACTTGCATACCTGCCATTGCTGCTGATGCTGG
>JAZLAL010000088.1:0-6607 GCA_045613185.1 Bacteroidales bacterium
TGGAGTTGGTTTTACTCTTACTTGTTTTTCTGCTTTTTCAACAACGTTTTCGTTGATGATGTTTTGATTTTCGCTCATTATAATAATGATATTAAATTGTACTTAATAACCATTCCGATAAATTATTAAGGATTGTTAAACTTATTACTATTTTAAGTTGTTGATATATAACTTAATAAATCAACTTCGGAATGAACTTAAAAACGAGTGCAAAAGTAGAAAAAATATTTGAATAAAACAATAGTTTTTTTATGTTATGTCGTGAGCAATGAGCGGTGAGCATATATTTATAAACTCAAAGCCCAATGCTCATAGCTCATAGCTAATAGCTCATAGCTCAAAGCAAAAAAATATTATCTTTGCAACACTAAAAATCTTAATATCATGTTTTTAAAACTACACACAGAAAATCCTAATCCACGTAATGTTAAAATGATAATAGATTGTCTCGAAAACGACGGCGTTATCATTTTCCCTACTGATACAATTTACGCTATCGGCTGTAGCATCAACAGCACAAAAGCTCTCGACCGCATCGCACGCATCAAAGGAATTAAAAAGGAAAAGGCTAACTTCTCTGTCATTTTCCACGACTTGAGTATGTTGTCGGATTTTACGAAACCTATAAATAATGACGTGTTCAAATTGATGAAACGTAATCTACCTGGTCCGTTCACTTTTATTCTTGAAGCTAATAATAACGTTCCGAAAATTTTTAAAAATAATAAAAAAACTATCGGAATTCGTATTCCTGACCAACCGATAATTACCAATATCGTTCGTGAATTGGGTTGCCCGATTATCACGACTTCTATCGTTGATGAGGACGAAATTTCAGGTTTTATGACCGATCCGGAGGAGATAAACGATGCTTATTCTGATAAGGTCGATATAATTATTGATGGTGGTTATGGCGATAAGGAAGAAAGTACTATTGTTGATTGTACTGATAATGAGATAGTTGTGCTGAGAGAAGGTAAGGGTATTTTGGATTGAAATTTTTTTTTAAATAATTTTTGAAAAAATGTTGGAGATATAAAAAAAATATGTACTTTTGCACTCACAAAACGAGGATGACTCGCTAGCTCAGTAGGTAGAGCATCACACTTTTAATGTGGGGGTCCTGAGTTCGAGCCTCAGGCGGGTCACCAAGAAGAGACGCAAAATACGGCGTCTCTTTTTTTTATGTCCACTAATGATTTTTGTTGTCCACTAATAGACACTAATCTAACACTAATTTTTTTAACTTTGAACTCTAAACTCTAAACTTTGAACTATGAACCATATAAAGGTCTGTTGACCGTTGTCTTGAAAAATGAAAACATTTATAATAAAAGGTCGTGCGGTAAATTGCGAGATAAAACGTTCGCGGAGGAGGACGGTGGCTCTTTATGTCTTCCCGGACGCACGTGTCGAGATAAGGATACCTTTATTATATAATGTAAATGATGTTGAGCCGTTTTTGCTAAAACACTCGCGATGGTTGTTCAACCGCCTTGATGCGAAATGCGATAATGTTATTGCTGCGAAGCGTTTTGTTGATGGCGAGCTGCATTATTTCCTCGGAAAACAATATCCGATAAAAGTCAATGTCGCGGCAAGGAATTCTGTTGTTTTTGATAATAATATTATCCACATATATCGTAGGGACGTATCGCATACGTCCGTATCGCATGCGTCACAAATATCAGCGATATTGGATTGTTGGTATCTCGAACAAGCGAAACGCGTCTTTCAAGAGATTTCTATTCCTTTGGTAAGACAGATGGCAAAATATAATGTGGCGCCGAAGTCGTTTACAATAAGAAAAATGAAGACGCGATGGGGGAGTTGTTCGCGAAAAGGAAGCATAAGCTTGAATCTTCATCTTATTAAATTGCCAGAACAATGTATCAAAGAAGTGATACTACATGAGCTGTGTCATCTTGTGCATTTTAACCATTCGAAGGAATTTTATGCGCTTATGACAGCCGAAATGCCCGATTGGAAAATATGGAAAAAGTATCTTAAGTTTGTATAACTATATGAATTATAGTTGTTTGCTTCTTATTTTGATAAAATTTAAAAATCTTTTGTAGATATTGAAAAATATTGTATCTTTGCACTCACAAAACGAGGATGACTCGCTAGCTCAGTAGGTAGAGCATCACACTTTTAATGTGGGGGTCCTGAGTTCGAGCCTCAGGCGGGTCACCAAGATAAAGGGTTTCAAACGAAACCCTTTTTTCGTTTTATACACGAAATATATTTAGTCCACGAAAAGACACGAAACCACACGAAAGTTTAGTGTAAGATTAGTGCAGATTAGCGGATAAAAATGTCCACGAATCAACACGAAACCACACGAAAGTTTAGTGCAGATTAGCGGATGAAAAATATCCACGAATCAACACGAAACCACACGAAAGTTTAGTGCAGATTAGTGCGGATTAGCGGATGAAAATATCCACGAAAAGACACGAAACAACACGAAAGTTTAGTGTAAGATTAGTGCGGATTAGCGGATGAATAACAGAAATTCTTATGGTTGTTAAATGACGATATCGTTTTATCACATATTGGGAATCATGCTTTCTATCGTTTTGATAGAAGTCGTTGGCATTTGGTCTTCGAGGAAGGTCAAGACTGCTGATGATTTCTCGCGAGCAGGAGGCAAGGCAGGAACCTGGGTCGTATGCGGAACTATAATGGGAACGTTGGTTGGTGGACAATCTACGGTGGGAACGGCACAGCTGGCTTTCACTTACGGCATCTCGGCATGGTGGTTTACGCTCGGCGCGGCTCTCGGATGTGTCGTGCTAGCAATAGGTTACGTCATTCCTTTGAGACGAAGCGGCTGCACCACATTGCTTGAAGTCGTTTCCAAAGAATACGGCAAGAAAGCTGAAGTATTAGGTTCGCTCTTATGTTCTTTGGGGATGTTCGTCAGCATTGTGGCTCAGATACTTTCTGCTTCTGCGTTATTGATGACATTGTTTCCAATTAAGTTTTATCTCGCGGCGGCATTTTCCTGTCTTATAATGATGATATATGTCGTCTTCGGCGGATTGTGGAGCGCCGGATTGGGCGGCATTGTGAAACTGATATTGTTATGTATCTCCTCGCTCGCCGGCGGAATCATAGTCCTTTCTTTGACAGACGGCTACCACGGAATAATGACGGCGATTGAAGAAATGATGTCTTTTTTCAAGACGCCACAGACTGACATCTCCACATTCGTTTCGGAACGTTACAATAATCTTCTTGCTCGCGGAGCTGCAAAAGACATCGGATCTGGACTTTCGGTGATATTAGGTGTTCTTGCGACACAGAGTTATGCTCAAGGAATATGGGCTGCCAAGACCGACAGCGCTGCTCGTAAAGGCGCGATGTGGTCGGCATTGCTGACGATTCCTATTGGCGCGGCATGTGTGCTCATCGGTCTTTATATGCGAGGTCATTACGTCACAGCGGAAGAAATGAATTTAATTGCTGAAGCAGGAAAATCATTGCCTGAAAACATTGGCGTGATGGAAACGACAGCTCAGGCGTTCCCGCTTTTCATCACACACTGCATGCCTGAATTCCTCGGTGGCATCGTACTCGGAACATTATTGATAACCGTCATAATCGGAGGTTCGGGACTTACGCTCGGTTCTTCTACAATTCTTGTCCGCGATGTCTTCATGAAGATAAATCCTTCGTTGAGCGAATCGGCAAAAAACCTTAAAGTCTCACGCCTCACGATTGTAGGAATATTATTGATGTCAGTATTCGTAGCAGCCACATTCTCAGGCTCGTTCATCAACGACCTCGGATTCTTGTCAATGGGTCTTCGTTCCACAGCTGTCTTCGTTCCTTTGACGCTAGCCTTGTTCTTCCCGAAAAGATTCAAATACAAATGGATTGTCGTGTCAATAATCGCAGGCACAGCAGCTTTGATATTGACGCAAATCTTAAAACTTCCTGTCGACGGAATCTTCGTCGGATTGGGAGTGAGCTTGATTTGCTGCCTCTTGGGAACTAAGAACTAAGAGCTAAGAACTAAGAGCTAAGAACTCTGACTCTGAACTCTAAACTCTGAACTCTAAACTCTAAACTCTAAACTCTAAACTCTAAACTCTAAACTCTAAACTATACCCTTACAACTACTATTAACTATTAACTATTAACTATTAACACTCAACTCTACACTTTATCTGGGCGTTCCGGCTCCGCTTCGCTCCGCCGTCGGGCTTTCCGCTATATCTTTGCTCGCCATGTTTTCGTCTCGCTCCCGAATTCCGTTCCCAAAAAACAATCTTGTCCCCGTTCCCGAATCCCGTTCCCAAAATCGCTCGCAAAGGATGCCGCTCCAATCCCTAACGCATTGGCGGCGATTAATACCAAGTCGCGAGCATTAAATATATAACTCCTCACTAATAAGGCGTTGCCTTATCCAACATTTGTTTCGCCCTTTCAGGGCTCAATTACAGAAGCATTAGTTCTTCTACGACTGGGATTTGGATAACGACGTGGTTCGCTGGGTCTGTTCCTTCGACACCACTGAAGACGATATCGAGAAATTCGTTGAGGTGATAAAGAGGTTTTGAGATATAAAATCACATATGATAGAAAAAATCCGAGTCCTTATTATTATGATTCGGATTTTTTCTATTTTTACAAATCTTAAATACTTAAACTATGTTAATAATTATTTGCATTACAGCCTTGGCTTATTTTATCATGGGTAAGGATTTCAGCCCTCTTTTGGAAAGAATCAAAAACACTGATTGGCGTGCGGAGACCGACAAATTATTTAAAAAGTTACGTCCATACGCTATCAAAGTGGGACGTGCAGCAGCGACCCCATTATTACAATTATGGTATGTTTTGCGAGATGCTAATACTCCTACAAAAGATAAAGTCCTGATTTATGCGGCTTTGGTTTATACGGTCTTGCCGATGGACTTGATTCCAAGAAGAGTGTATAGATTGCTTGGCGTCTTGGATGACGGAGCAACTGTCTTGTTCGTTTATAAAAAGATCAAAGACAAGATAACACCTGAAATCATTATGAAAGTGGAGGATACTCTCAACGACTGGTTCGGAGTGGAGTATGAGGTAATTGGATAAAAATATACTGGCACATCATCGATGTCAATGGAAACAGGATTAATTAATTGGATTTAAAAAAGGTTCAATGGCTAAAAGCCAAAAGCTTTAGTTCAGAAACAAGCTCCTCGACATCCAGACTCTCTCCCTTAACGGTGATGTGTGCTTGTTCGTAGAATTTCATCCTGTCGCCGTAGTGTTGGTTGACGAATTCAATGACTTCCTGCTCGCTTTTTCCTTCGATGAGCGGTCTTTTTTTCTTCGACTGCATGAGACGATGCACTGCGGTCATAGGAGCGACTTTGAGGAAAACTGTCGTGCCGTTGGCATTCATCCATTCCATATTGTCGAAGAAACAAGGAGTGCCGCCGCCAGTGGCGATGATGACATTTTCTAAATTAGCTGTATCTTTAAGAAGTTGCGACTCTAACTTTCGAAACGCAGATTCATCATATTTATGAAAGAAATCCTGAACGGAAATCTTATATTTCTCTTCAAAAAGCTTGTCTAAGTCAATGCCTTGCCACGACATCTTGTTTGCAAGATGTTTCAGCGCTGACGTCTTGCCGGAACCCATGTATCCGATGAGGTAGATTCTTTGGCTGTTGGCTGTTGGCTGTTGGCTGTTGGACTCTGAACCTTGAACTTTGAACATTGAACTCAGAACTTTTGCAGGAATTATAAAAAAAAGACGTGTCAATGTGTTTTGTTGCAGGAAACATTGACGCGTCTCTACTAATTTTAATTATCAATTTTCACCTTTCAACTTCAATAGAACAATGTTCTCAACATGATGTGTATGTGGGAACATATCGACTGGTTGAACGGCTTTCACTTCGTATAATGAGTCGAGGAGTTGAAGGTCGCGGGCTTGTGTGGCTGGGTTGCAGCTGATATAGACGATCTTCTTAGGTTGAATCTTAAGAAGCTGTTCCACGACTTTCTCGTGCATGCCGGCGCGTGGTGGGTCGGTGACGACGAAGTCAGGACGGCCGTTGGCTTCGATGAATTCGTCGGTGAAGACTTTCGCCATGTCGCCTGCGTAGAACTTCACATTATTGATATTATTAAATTCGCTGTTTATCTTAGCGTCTGCGATGGCTTCTTCAACATATTCAACGCCAACGACTTCTTTCACGAAACGAGCGAAATACAAGGCGATTGTACCTGTTCCAGTGTAAAGGTCGTACATGAGTTCATCGCCTTTCACGTCTGCTAAATCGAAAGCAGCTTTGTAAAGTCTCTCGCCTTGATAGACGTTTGTCTGGAAGAAAGAGACAGGGCCGACTCTGAATTTGAGGTCGTCGTGACCTTCGCGTGGAGCTTTCATCGTCTCGATGAGACATTCTTCTCCGTAGACATTTTCAAATGGAAGGTCGGTGATGATGTCGTTGAATTTATTGTTGATGACCAACATGATAGAAATGATTTCTGGGAAGCGTTTCTGCATCTCAGGAATCATCACGTTTCTCACGAGTTCGTTTTCTTCGTTGATGACGACGATGACCATGAACTCGCCTTTGCCGTTGCAACG
>JAZLAL010000089.1:0-35206 GCA_045613185.1 Bacteroidales bacterium
TCCTTTAGACATAAATCTCTCTGTAGAAGAAGCACTTGCAACCATCGTTCCACAGACAGGAGACTACATCAAGTCGAAGAACGCCTTCTCACAATACTATGAAGGCGCAGGCTGGCTCGGAGCACTCAGCACCATGAATCCAGGCGAAGGCTATATGTACCAGAACGTTTCAGGAACAACTAAAACACTCGTATATCCATCTGCTCCAACAACACGTTCTACAAGAGAAAACGTCACAGCGGAAAACAACTACTGGATTCCAGAAGCAGGAAAATTCGCAACAAACATGAGCGTCATAGCTGTAGTTGAAAACAACGGAATCGAGATGTCAGACTACGAAATCGCGGCATTCGTCGGCGATGAAATCCGTGGCAGCGCAAGACCAATCTACATTGAAGTTTTAGACAAACACATGATTTTCATGACAGTCTACGGCAGTGGCAAGGAAGAAATCACATTCAAATATTATGACATAAATGCAAATGCAATTGAAAATGTAACTTCAAGAGAAGAAATCGTATTTTCAGACAACGCCACATACGGTTCAATCGACAATGCAATCGTATTGACATGCGGAGTGACAGGCATCGGAGAAAATGACACAGAAGCTTTGAACGTCTATCCAAATCCTGCAAATATCAACGCTGAAATCAGTCTCGGCACTACATACGACAGAGTGGAAATCTACAATGCAATCGGCGTGAAGATTGCAGAATATGCAGATGTCAACAGAATCGGCGGCATCGAGACCGCAGGCGTCTATGTGATAAAGGTCACAAATGACGATGCAACGAGAAACTGCAGAATTGTAATAAGATAAAAGTCTTGTAGAGACGTCCATTGTGACGTCTCTTTTTTTTTAATTTTCCCTAATTTTATTAACAACAATCTGTTAATAATTAACTTTTCACATTGTTTGTTTTATTAAATAATTATTCTAAATTTGCGGATATAATTTGGATTAGTGTAAATAGAAAAAATATTGTCAAACAACTAAATTAAACCTAAAATGAAAAAAGTTATTGCAACAAAAAATGCACCAGGTGCAATCGGCCCTTACAGCCAAGCCATCGAAGTTAATGGCATGTTGTTCATCTCAGGTCAGATTCCAATCAATCCTGCAACAGGCAACATCGTTGAAGGCGGCATCTATGAACAAACAGAACAAGTTATGAAAAACCTCGAAGGTATCTTGACAGAAGCAGGTTACACATTCGACAACGTTGTTAAATCAACATGTTTGCTCAGCGACATGGCTAACTTCGCAGCAATGAACGAAGTGTATGGCAAACGTTTTACACAAAACCCTCCTGCAAGAGCAGCTTTCGCAGTAAGAACACTTCCAAAAGAAGTTCTCGTTGAAATCGAAATGATTGCAGCTAAGTAATCTATAAAAACCAATAATATGAAAAAGTTAAGTTTTGTGGCGCTGTTGCTATTGGCCGTCTTCATGACATCATGTGACGGCGGCGGAAGTAGTACTAACATCGATAAGTCTCAAATTGTGGGAAAATGGATGACTGCCGACGAGATGTATTACGAAGTCTATTATAGCGATGGCACAGGCAAAGAATGGGACCTCAGAGATGATGTCACCGAAGAAGAAGCTACAAAGTTCACTTGGGAATTCGACGAAGGAGCTGAAGATAAATTCTTCAAGTATTACACAATGGAAATCGGCGGTGCCGTCGTGCCTCAGTATTGTAATATCTTAGAACTCAACTTGTTGAAATTCAAGTATAACAATGAAGGCTTCAGAGCGACATATGATTTGATTAGGGCTAATTGATATGAAAAAACTACTGAAGATAACACTGATAAGTTTAGGATCCTTGCTTGGATTCGTATTGATGGCCGTGATGGTTGCTTGCTGGTTTGTGGTGACTCCGGCACGCTTAACATCAATAGTGAAAAATCAAGCACCTAATTTTATCAACTGCGACTTCGATATAAAACGAGCCGACCTCACAATATTCAAGTCCTTCCCTAAAGTCGGACTGAAAATCAATGATGTCGTGCTTGTCAATCCGATGGACGGGAATCCATCCGACACGCTCGCTTATATCAATGAATGTGTTGTTTCAGTGGACATCAAAAAGTTCCTTAAGGAAAATCAAATCATAATCGATGAATGTAGATTGAATGGCGGTTATGTAAATCTTTTTACTGACAGTCAGGGAAATACAAACATCGATATTTTTCCACCTTCACAAACCGACACCATAACTGTGGAGGAAAGTTCGGACATGACCTATGGAATTGATTTGGCTTGTTTTAAACTCAATGACGTATCCGTAAAATACACCGATCTTACTCAAGGTATGCTTGCAGACATTAATGGGTTAAACATGTCTGCAAAAGGCAAGATGAAAGGGGAAAACATCGCTGGCAATGTAAATATGTCGCTTCGCGATATTGCGTATCAACAAACGACAGACTCATTGTCAATGGCTGTGAAACTTAACGGACTAAAATTAGAAGGAGATGCTGAGATGTGTGGCGATGATATCAAAGCCGACATCAATGCATCTTCTTCTGTTTTATTTTATGAAAGCGCAGGACAACTGGCAGAGTTAAATTCTTTTAACTTTAAATATAAAGGAGAAATAAATGATTATGATATAATAAAAGGTAATGTCGAATTGAATGCCAATGACTTGTCTTTTATTATGGATGATGAGCAACTTGTGAACAAGGCAGATGTCAGAATGATAATGCCACTTAACGCTACTTTAAGTACGATGGATGTAGAACTCGGTGCTTCACAATTGGCTCTTAACAACATCTTCGTCGATATGATTGGCAAGGTCTCAATGCCTGGCAATGATATCAATGTCGACATGAACCTTAAAACCAATACATTAATAGTGGAAGAACTCATCGAACTTATCCCTGCTTCGATGCGTGAAGAATTGCTCGACGGCATAGATATCAAAGGCGAAATGAAACTCGCTACTAATATCGAAGGTGTCTACAACGAGACCTCAATGCCTGTCGTAAATGCTGAAATTGAATATAATAAAGGTATGATCTCAATGCCTGAGATGCTGCCTTACCCTATAACAAATTTTAACACTTCTATAAAAGCTAATATAAATCTTAATGATAAATCAGACGTTTGTGTTAACTATCTGAACGCCAACATGTCGAACTCATCATTCGCTTTGTCTGGAACAATAAAAGACGTGATGGATAAGATGTATTGTAACTTGAATCTTAAAGCTGATGCCGAACTCGACGAGCTCAAATCTTTCATTCCTGAAGACATCAAAGCTAGCGGTAATGTAAAGTTGGATGTTAAAGCTAATGTCAATAATTATCAGCTTACTAACATGGATTTCACAAAGGCAAAAGTTAATGGAAATTTGCAATGGAATGATATGAATGTCGTTTATTGCGATACAATTAATGTTAATGCTGACAGACTTAATATTGGTTTGACTTTACCTAATCCGGCTTCTGAAATGTTGACAAACAGCTTGATAGCTCTGAAAATAAGCGGAACTGGATTAGATGCGCAAGTTGCAGAAACAATAAAAGCAAATCTTAAAGACTACAACTTCGATGTTCAATTGTCGAATATCTTAGACGAAAATATTCCGATGGCGGTTTATGCCGACTATAAGTTCTCAAGAATCGACGCATCGATGGACGATATGAATGTCTTCACCAACAATCCTAAGGGAAGCGTCGCTATGTTTATGAAAGAAAATGGCGAAGATGCATCGTATATCGCTGTTTATAATGGTGATAGTCTGTCGTTTACAATGGGTGAAGAAATGAGTTTCGCTACAGAAAAACTCGATTTCAACGTATCGGCTGACTATGATGACGATCAAGAAGATTTGCTCTTACAATGGAATCCACATGCAGGAATACAATTAGACAAAGCTGTCTTCACTATGAGCGACATTCCATTGCCTGTATATATTCCATCTATTGATTTTCAATATGATACAACTGGTATAAATATCAATAACAGTAGTATATTATTAGGCAATTCCGATTTCGAATTGCAAGGTCTGTTTACCAATGTCGATGAGTTTTTAAGAAAAGAAGCACTTTTGAAAGGAACACTCAATTTCACTTCTCATTACACAGACGTAAATCAGCTTATGGAACTATTCAGCGGCATGGGTGATACCACATTAGTCGTTGAGGAAGAAGTAGTTGTGGATACTAATGTCGTTAAGGAAGATAATCCATTTATGGTGCCATTTGGCGTTGACATTACATTAAATACAAATATTGAAAAGGCTGCGGCTGGCGAGATGAACTTGTCAAATATTGGTGGCGGCCTCACCATTAAAGACGGCGTAATGGTGCTGCAGGAAATGGGTTTCACAACCGATGCAGCCACCATGGAACTCACTGCGATGTATAAGTCACCACGCAAAAACCATCTCTATCTCGGCTTAGACTTACACCTCATTGAGATTGACATCGCTGAGATGATTAACATAATGCCAGAACTCGACACTCTCGTTCCAATGCTCAGCTCCTTCGCAGGAAAAGCTGAATTCCATTTCGCAGCAGAAACATATCTTAAGTCTAATTATGAAATGAAAACCTCCACATTGAAAGGAGCAATGGCAATACATGGAAAAGACTTGGTAATACTTGACAACGAGACATATAAGAAATTGGGACGAATCCTAGGATTTAAAAACAAAGAACATAACGTAATCGATAATCTTAATGTAGAAATTACTGCATTCAAAAACGAAATCGATGTATATCCAACACTTATCACTGTCGATAAATATCATGCTGTCGTTGGCGGACGCCATAACCTCGACATGACTTTCGATTACAGATTAGGAATGTCAAATCCATGGCCTTTCAGAAGATTGGGAATCATAATAAAAGGCGATTTGGACGATATGAAATTCAAATTTAGAGGAAAGAAAAACATCGGCCTCGACAATCCTAAAGGCAAAAAAGAAGACGTACATCTGATTGAAGAGTCATTGAGACTTAAGAATATGATTTATGAAACGTTAAAATAGGTCAACAGTCAATGGTCAACAGTCTTAGTTCAAAGCTCGTCGGCGGCGTGTTCATCATAGCTGCCATTTTGAAACTGATTTCCATCGACGAGTTCGAGATTTATATCTATAGCTTTAACATATTTAGTTTCCTCTTAACTACATTCGTTTCGAGGATAATAATAATAGGCGAGTTTATTTTAGGATTGTTCTTAATTCTTAAAATAAATTATAAATTCACCTGGCGAATTTCTTTATTAACATTAACTTTATTCACATTATTTTTAACATATACCGCAATTTTCCGTCAAGATGCTAATTGCCATTGCTTCGGAGAATTGATAGAATTGAATCCGTTAGAATCAATCGTTAAAAATTTAATTTTGATATTGTTGCTTTTGTTAAGTCAACAGCCAACGGTCAATGGTCAACAGCCAACAACCAAAGTTCTTGTAGTCTTGTTGACATGTAGTCTTTTAGTCTTCATAATCTCCCCTCCAGATTCCATTTATAAAATGCTTTATTCCACTGAAAAAGAAGTGAGTAGCATTGACTTATACGAATCTTTTGACGAAATTACAAAGATTGATTTCAAGGAAGATGAATTAATATTTGACAGCATTTCTGATTTTAACACGAAAGAAAATCAACTGATTGTGATTGTGAGTTCAGGCTGTAAATATTGCAAATTAGGGATGAAGAAGCTTTCATTGATGATGAAAAAAGAAGAGCTCTCTACAGAAAATATTGACGTTTTTATTTGGGGAAGTCCCGAAGGAATTGTTAATTTTCGTAAAGAAACGATGACAGAAGATTACGATTATTGGCACATCATGCCGAACAAAGCCATTGATATTACATACGGAAGATTTCCAATTTTCATAATGATGGAAAATAAAAACATCATCAAAGTCGGAGATTTTCGCGATCTTGATGATGCCTTTGTTAAATAGTCAACAGCCAAAAGCCAAAAGCCAAAAGCCAAAAGCCAAAAGCTATTAAGAAACCACTTCGCAATTGAGTCCGTGTTCGCGGATCATATTTACGATAGTATTAAGTTGATTTTTATCTTGGAGATTTACGCTTATTGTAACCATTGTCTTACCAACTTCAACCTTATTTGATGAACGTTCGTGATTGATTTCGTTGATGTTGACTTTAAGGCCTTCGAAAATAGCGAGGATTTTCTTCAACTCACCTGATTGGTCAGGGACGATGACTCTGATAGTAGCTCTAAGACCTTCTTCCACCATACCTTTTTCGATGATTTGAGAAAGGATTTGCATATTGATGTTACCGCCGCTGATGACAGGAACGACGTTCATTCCCTTGAGGTTAGCCTTGTTATACAAAGCAGCAGCCATTGATGTTACACCAGCTGGTTCAGCCAAAATCTTAGCTCTTTGTAACAAGAGATAAGCTGTGTGAGCAATTTCAGTATCGGTTACGCTTACGATATCGTCGACGTATTTTTGGATGATATCGAAAGTGAGAGAACCTGGAGTTTTCACTGCGATACCGTCAGCGATTGTAGAAACTGTTGGTAAAGAAACGACTTTGTTAGCTTCGCGAGAAGCGACCATTGAAGCAGCGCCAGCAGCATTAACGCCGATGACTTTGATTTTAGGATTCATTTCTTTTATCGCCATTGCGATACCAGCCACGAGACCTCCGCCACCGATAGGAACGATAACAGCGTCTACATCTGGTTGTTGTTCAATAATTTCCAAACCTATTGTACCTTGACCAGCGATAATCAAAGGGTCGTTGAAAGGATGGATATATGTTGCGTTATGTTCTTTAATATATTCTTGAGAAGCTATAGCTGCATCGTCGAAAGAGTTACCAGCGAGCACTACGTTTGCACCGTATCCTTTTGTTGCCAATACTTTCAAAGGAGGTGTGAAGATAGGCATGAAGATAGTGCTTTGCATTCCGAGTTTCGTTGCTGAGAAAGCGACGCCCTGAGCGTGGTTACCAGCAGAAGCCGCTACAACGCCTCTTGCTTTTTCCTCTTCTGATAAGTTAGCTAATTTGTTATATGCGCCTCTTAACTTGAAGGCACCTGTTGTCTGCATGTTTTCCAACTTCAAGAAGATATTGGCGTCAGACATTTGAGAAAATGACTTGGAATGGATGATAGATGTTTGTTTAGCAACGCCTTTCAATGTGTTACGCGCTGCAACGATGTCGGAAAACTTTAATGTTGAATCCATGACAATTTTACAATATTTGTTATTTTTTAATCACAAAAAAAGCTAACGACCTTGGTTTAAGTCATTAGCTTTAGCCAATTTTGTGGAGCATATGAGAATCGAACTCATGACCTCTTGACTGCCAGTCAAACGCTCTAGCCAACTGAGCTAATGCCCCATCAATTCGAGCTGCAAAGATACAATATTTTTCAAATAAAATTATGTTAAAAAAACTTTTTTTACGTTGATTTTAATAGTTGTTTTGGGCAAATAAAATAATTATGAATTATGCATTGTGAATTGAATGAAATATTTACTACTTTTGCGGCTTGATTTAAGAAATGATATTATTTATTTAATAATATTTATTTAATAGGAAGACAATCAAATTTTATCATAAAAAATAGTTAAAAAAATTAAAGATTATGAGAATTTTCCAACATTACACCCGTGTTAAGTACCAGCATGCGTTTGGTGTAGGCAGTAGCCGTCTTATGGCAATGCCTTGGTTTTCAGGAGCTCTTCTGATGCTTTGTGTTGTCGTTGCCATGTTGTTGGCAAACCTTCCATTCACCAAAGAAGCTTATCATCATTTCTTACACACAAAATTATCTATTTCTGTACAATCAGGAGAACATGTGTGGTTTTTCCCAAAAGACATGTCAGTTGAAAAATTCATCAACGACATTTTGATGGTTGTATTTTTCTTCTGTGTCGGTCTTGAAATCAAGCGTGAAATCGTTTGCGGCGAGCTTTCAACAGTCAAGAAAGCCATGTTGCCTGTTATCGCAGCTATGGGCGGTATGTTGGCTCCAGCTCTCATTTACACATGTTTCAACGCTGGCACTGCAGCTAACAGCGGTTGGGGTATTCCAACAGCTACAGACATCGCATTCGCTATCGGCATCATGTCGATGCTCGGCGACAGAGTGCCTATTTCATTGAAAATCTTCTTAACAGCACTTGCTATTGCCGACGACTTAGGAGCTATCTTAGTTGTAGCGTTCTTCTACGGCGGCGCTATCAACTTAACATTATTGTTAATATCATTCGGCATTTTATTCCTCGTATTCTTGCTTAACAAAGCTGGCGTCAAACGAATGATTTATTATCTCATCCCTGCTATTGCAGTATGGATTTTATTCTATTACGCTGGCATTCACGCAACAATGTCTGGCGTTGTTATGGCTATGATGATTCCTATGAAAGCTCGTTATTCTCGTTCATATTTCGACAAAAAAACTACTCGTTATCAAAATATGATAAATGAACTCCATGATGACAGCGAACATCCAAATCACGACCAACAGATTTGTCTTAGTAGCATTAGTAATGTAGCGAGAGGCACTGTAGGTATGAGCTATCGTTTGGAACATGCTTTAACACCATGGGTCAACTTCGTGATTATGCCTATCTTCGCTATCGCTAACGCAGGCGTTGTAATTCCAGATTTGAGTTACCTTAACTTCTTCCAATATTCACCAGAAATCGGTTCTGTAGGTCTTGGTATCTACTTCGGATTATTATTAGGCAAGCCTATCGGCATCACCCTCGCAAGCTGGATTGCTATTAAATTGAAAGTCGGTGAAATGCCAAACGGCGGCACATGGAAAACACTCTTCGCTGTGGCATGTCTCGGCGGTATCGGCTTCACAATGTCAATTTTCGTCGACACTCTTTCATTCGGCGAACTCGCTCCTGAAATGATGAATCATTTACGCAACTTAGGTAAGATTTCTATCTTGGCGGCATCATTATCCGCTGGTATCTTAGGAAGTGTATTGATTTCAATTTTCTCTAAGAAAAAATAATAATATCACATACAAAAATAAAAGGCGCACAATGTGCGCCTTTTTTAGTTTTAGCAATATCCTGAAACGCTGAGTTCGACAACCTGAAATCTTAAGCCATAAGATGCTCCAACAATATCTTCACTCCTAAGCCTATCAAAATAACGCCTCCTGCTATCTCAGCTATTTTGCTATATCGTGAACCGAAGATATTTCCAATTTTGACACCAACGAATGAAAATAAGAATGTTGTTATTCCAATAACGAGCACCGATTTCCAAATGTTGACCTCTAAAAATGCAAACGACACGCCTACTGCCAAGGCGTCGATGCTTGTTGCAATCGCCATCATAAGCATAGTTTTAAATCCGGTGCATCCGCAGTTTTCATCACATTCGTCATCATCATCTTCCGACAATGCTTCTCTAATCATATTTACGCCGATTATAAGCAACAATCCAAATGCGATCCAATGGTCGAAAGCCTTGATGAGATGTTCGAACTGCGCGCCAAGGAAATATCCTATAAGAGGCATCAAAGCCTGAAAACCGCCAAACCACAATCCACATAACAAAGCCGTCTTAAACGAAAATTTCTTCGTCGCCAATCCTTTACAGATTGATACAGAAAAAGCGTCCATTGACAGTGCGACGCCAAGTGCTAGTAATGTAAATATATCCATTTTTAAGTCTATGGGTCTATGAGTCTATGAGTACTTATTGACTCAAAAAAGACCTTTCGGTCTTTTTTTGTCGGGATGACAAGATTCGAACTTGCGGCCTCTTCGTCCCGAACGAAGCGCGCTACCGGACTGCGCTACATCCCGATTTTAAGTTGCTGAGTTACTGAGTTGCCAAGTTGACCCGCAACTCAGCAACTTAGTATCTTAGCAACTTAGTAACTTATCAAAGTCTATCATTCGATCCAAGAACGTTGATGATTTTATGCATATAGAGTTTTTGCATGCTTTCGCGTGCTGGTCCTAAATATTTACGAGGGTCGAATTCACCTGGTTTTTCAGCTAATGTCTTACGGACTGCTGCTGTCATAGCGAGACGGCTGTCTGAGTCGATGTTAATCTTACATACAGCTGACTTTGCTGCTTTACGAAGCTGTTCTTCTGGGATACCAACTGCTGCTACCATCTTGCCACCGTATTTGTTGATTGTGTCGACGTCTTCTTGTGGCACTGATGATGAGCCGTGAAGTACGATTGGGAATCCTGGGAGTTCTTTTTCAATAGCTGCCAAAACGTCGAATGCTAATGGAGGAGGAAGAAGTCTGCCTGTTTCTGGATCTAATGTGCATTGTTCTGGAGTGAATTTATATGCACCATGTGATGTACCGATTGAGATAGCCAAAGAGTCGCAGCCTGTCTTTGTAACGAAGTCAACAACTTCTTCTGGTTTTGTGTAGTGGCTTTCTTCTGCGCTTACTTCATCTTCAACGCCTGCCAATACGCCGAGTTCGCCTTCTACTGTAACATCGAATTGATGTGCGTATTCAACGACTTTCTTTGTCAATGCTACGTTTTCTTCGTATGGAAGATGTGAACCGTCGATCATAACTGAAGAGAAGCCCATGTCGATGCATGATTTGCATGTTTCGAAGCTGTCACCGTGGTCGAGGTGAAGAACGATTTCTGGTTTTTCGCAGCCTAATTCTTTTGCGTATGCTACAGCGCCTTCTGCCATGTAGCGAAGTAATGTTTGGTTAGCATAGTCGCGTGCACCTTTAGACACTTGCAAAATAACTGGTGATTTTGTATCAACAGAAGCCTTGATGATAGCTTGAAGTTGTTCCATATTGTTGAAGTTAAATGCTGGGATAGCATAACCACCTTTAACAGCTTTCGCGAACATATCACGAGTGTTAACAAGTCCTAAAGTTTTGTAATTTATCATAATATATTATTTTTAATTGTTAATGTTTCTTATTTTTACCATTGACCATTGACCGTTGGCTTTTGGCTTTTAGTTCAATGGTCAACAGTCAACAGCCAATAGTCAACAGTCAACAGTCAATAGTTAATTCCGTTTGCTTCTAATCTTAGAAATTCTATCCAATACCGAGAATGTCTTTTGTGCGTCTTCTGTCTCTTCGTGTCGTGCAGAAATGAGCAGTAGTTTATCTCCTTTTTTCAAAAACAGCTGTCCGTTCGGCACTATATATTTATTTCTACGTTCGACTATCATCACCAGTGTTCCTTCTGGTAGAGGATAATCTTTCAGATACGCTTCATTTTTAACCACCTGCTGTTGCAGGATTGTATTCAGTTCTTCAGGGATATCGACGCCAAAGTTTTCTGGGCCGTCATCTTTCACCGTACTTAATCTAAGCCAGTCGGCGACTTTTGTTATCGTAGTTCCTTGTATAATGAGCGATGTCAGAGTGATGAAGAACACCATATTAAATATAAATTCCGCGCCTGGCACGCCTTCAACTACGGGATATGTAGCGAATATGATAGGAGCTGCGCCTCTCAATCCGACCCATGAAATGAAAATTCTTGATCTCTTTGCGATACCTTTGAATGGCAAGAGACATAAGAACACTGACAGCGGACGTCCGACCAAGATAACGAATACGCCTACTATCAATGCTGGAAGTGCGATTTTAAACATCTCGTTAGGATTGACAAGCATACCTAACACCAAGAACATCACGATTTGCACGAGCCAGACGACACCGTCCAAGAATGAGCTGATGCTTTTATTTTCAGCCAATTTAGCATTTCCCATCACAATACCGGCAACATATACTGCGAGGTAGCCGTTACCATTAAATAAGTTTGTAAACGAGAAAATGAAGAAAATAAAACTAAGCATCAATATTGGATACAACGACTTATTCTGAAGATCGATTTTATTGATAATCCAAACACATGCTTTACCCAATCCGTAACCGAGTGCTAATCCGAATCCGAACTGCATCACGAAGTTTAACACAATTCTCCACGCGTTGACATCTGCGGTCTCTCCGCCCATTATCACCTGAATCATCACTATCGTGAGCATATACGCCATCGGGTCGTTACTGCCGCTTTCGAATTCGAGGAGCGGCTGCAGACGATTACGCAAGCCCATCTTCTGCGAACGAAGGATATTAAACACCGTCGCCGAGTCTGTTGACGACATCGTAGCTGCGAGAAGCAAGGCAAACGTCAGCGAAATCTGCATCACATGAGAGAATGCATGAGAGACACCCCATATAAAAAGACCAGTGAATAATGTGGTAAGCAGAACGCCTAAAGTCGAAAGCACCACTCCTGGTCCAAGTATCGGTTTAACTTCTGAGAATTTCGTATCCATGCCGCCCGAGAAAAGTATGATGGTCAACGCAACCATACCGATAATCTGAGTATACTTATAGTTATCGAAACTTATCCCCACTCCATCAACACCGAGTAGCATTCCTATAAGCAAGAACACCAGCAATACAGGCACACCGAACTTATAGCCGGTCTTGCTCAGCAATATGCTGACAAACCATATAACGGCTCCGATCAAAAGTGCATTTTCTGGCGTAAAAGTCATAGCAATAAGGGATTTTTCGTATAACGCTCCTACCTTTATTAAGGTTTTGCAAAAATAATGATTTTTTTAGAATTTTAAAATGCTAAAACTCTTGAATTCTAGAGTTTTTTTCAAAAAAAATAAGCTGCTTTTTCAAGCAGCTTATTTTATAGTAGAGACATACAGCCGTATGCCTTTTACTTATCATCTAACAACATTTACGCGTTCTACTGCAACGCCATTGTCTGTAACTATGCGTACCATATAGACACCTGTTTTGTATTGTGCCATATCGATGATTTCGCTATCACCAACGACTTCTTGATCATAAACGATTTGGCCTAATGCATTAGCTATGGTGATACGTCTCATTGCTTCGACATTGATGTTTAAGTTGCCGTTTGTTGGATTAGGATAAACCATCAAGCCATTGACACCATTTTCTTCAATAGCTGTAACTTCAACCATTACATAATTTTGTGAATAGTCGTCGTAAGCTCTTGCTGGTGCTGATTCGCATTCTTCTCCGTTTTCTTCATAAACGGCTGTGACTTGATAGTAGTAAGTTCCTTTTTCAACTTCATCAAAGTAAGTCTTTTCTGTTGTTGATGTTACAAATTCTATATTATCTAAAGTTGTACCGCGATAGATATTGTAGTTCTTCAATGTAAGACCTCTTGTTGAAGGATCCAATGAAGTTGCGACACCTCTTTCTTCGTTTGTCACGAAAGCACGAATCATGAATGATCCATCGATACTATATTCACTTGCTATATCCATCCATTTTGAGCCATCAAGTGAGAACCAGCGAGCATTTGCATCGCCACAGTCTCTTGATAAAGCTGCAGGCCATTTCATACCATCGTTTGTTTTCATAATGACCCAAATACATTCATCGCCGCTTACTGGTAGTGGAGCTAACAATTCTACTTCAACGAATTCACCTACACCAGTTCCAGAATAATCTTGTGTATGTACTAAGATTTCTGGAGCATATTCTCCGCCATAGTAAATGTTAATAGTTCCACTATGAGCGCCACCGCCATCCACATAGTCATAGAACATGACTTTTGTGAGGTTTGTACCTGTATAAGCTTCAAGTTTTTCGACAGGGAATTTAACGCCATAGTAGAAAGATTCAAGACCACCGACAGATTCTACCATAGAGCCGAAGTCATAGCTCAACCATTCTGATGTTGGAGGTGTATAAGGATATTTCAACAATGTTCCGATTCTTCCGTCTCCATATGCCATTGAAGAAGCTTTCAAATCTTTTGGAGCTGGGCATGAGAGGTCAGCAACAATTGATTGTGGACATGACATAGCGTAATATGTAACGTCTTTTTCACCGCCATAAACGACTCTTAATGAATACTCGTCACCTGCCATTGATTTTTCATCAGTATATGATTCACCTTGTACGAGTTGTGAAATTATTTGTCCATTGCGATAAATCATCACGCCGATTACGTCAGCATCTGGTGTTGTTGGTTCTGTTTCTGACACATAAGCGCGGATTTGCCATGTAAATGTCTGTGCTGACACATAAGCGAGGTCAATCCACATGCCATCGTATGAAATCCAACGTCCGTTAGGATTGCCACAATCGGCTGAACCTGCTGCTGGTTTGCTTCCGTTCTTATTGTATAATGTAACCCAGATATTATCATTACCGCTGATTTCTACTGCCATATCCAATTCTACTTCGATATAAGCTTCAGCGCCTGTACATTGATAATCTTGTTCATACAATAAGATTTGAGGAGATTGGTTGCCGCCTTTGTAAATACGGACTATGCCGTCGTAAGCTTCTTTGTCATACAAAGCAACTTTTGTGAGATATTGATTTGCATATTGAGCCATATTTTCTTTAGGGAACATGACACCCCATTCGAATGACAATGTTTCTTCTGGATCGAATGCCAATCCTATTGATTCAGCATATTCGCCATCGTCGTATGTAAGCCATTCACCGTCTCTTGTGTCGCTATTGCCTTCATTTTCTGTTTCTGGCAATGTCCAGTTGACAACAGTAACGCCTTCTGAATATTCTGCATTGAGATTTGCAACGCCTTCGAACTTATCGCATGCAGCTTTTCTCCATGTGTATGTAGCTTCATCGCCTTCGTCGCTGCTATAGACAGGAACGACTGCTGTTGTATATTTCTGACCATCGACGAGGTTTTCATGTTGATAGTAAGGTTTTGTCAAGCCTTCAGCCACCAATTTACCGTCTAAGTAAACATCATATGATTCTAAAGCTCTGTTGGCTCTTTGGCTTGTTTCCAAAGAAATATCATCGACATTGACATAGAATTCGTCTGTACAGTTGAAGTGACGCAATGCGATATAGATTTCTTGGCCAGCGTAATCGCTGAGGTCGATAGTTTTTTCATACCATTGGCCTTGTTCTCTTGTTGCGCCTGACTTGGCTGTCAATGTTTCTTCCCAGATTGTAATGAAATCTTCTGCATTTGTATTGCTATTGAATGACACAGCTACACCATAGTGATCATTTGGAGCCATTGCATCTTGAGCACATACCCAGAATTTAAGTTTAGATGTCTCATCAATTCTGTATTTTCTTTCTGTAACGAGATAGTTATCTGGTGTAAGGACAACGCCAAAGATCCATGACATTGATGTCACGCAAGCCACGCTTGAATTGTGTCCAGAACCTGGAGCCATGATTTCAATTGAGTTTTGCCATGTGTAGTTGTCATTATCAGCGTCTATTGTAGTCCATCCGTTCAATGTACCATCTTCGAAGTCGAATGAGAATTCATCGCCAGCTCCGATGTTAACGCCTTCCCACATTACCCATCCTGTTGGTGATACATATAAATTCTTCACAGGAGCGATGTCTTCATAGAGATAACATTCTATTTCTCTTGCATCCCAGATTTCAACTGTTTCACCTTCGTAGTCTGAAATAAATCCATTTTTCAAGATACTTACTTCATAAACGCCCTTACGGAAGTTCTTGAATTTATAAACATTATCCAAGCCTAATGTGACGCTGTAGTTGTATTCTTTTTCAACTTTATTAATCAAGTTGATGACAGTACCTGCGACTGGGTCGTTTGAATCAGTTTCCACTGTCACTGTCAATTCTGTTGTCATATCTTTAGAAACAGTATTTGACCAGACTATTTCAGATTCGCCGTCATAGATAGCAGAAACACCCCATTTATAGGCACCTGTACCCATTGTTTCCCAAGCGTTGTCTGTATATTTTGTTTCTGTTGTGTTTTCAACAAGAAGTTCTGTTGTGTTCTTGTAGAGGTCTTTTCTATATACATTGTATTTTGATGAGAAGCCACGGTCGCCACTCTTAGCCAATGTCTTAGCATTGCCTGCTGCATCTTCCAAGTAGCCTTTTACCATCCAAGTGCCGTTCAAATCATATTCATAAGAATGCTTCCATTCTTTGCCATCGAGTGAGAGCCAGTCTGTTGTAAGGTATTCTGACTTCAAGCTTGTTGCTACAGGATAAGCTGACTGATCGCAATATAAAGTAATCCATAATGGTTGTGTACCGTCGATTTCCACTGGTGTTGTGAGTGTAACTTCAACCATTTCGTCACTTCCTTTCAATGTGAATTGTTTTGTTGAAACTAATGTTTCAGGAGCATTGTCACCGCCGAGGTAGATGTTAGCTGTGTATTGTGCTGTACCACCTTTCGCTGCATCAAAGACAGCTATTTTTGTCATTGTAAGACCTGCATATTGTTTTGTTACAGGGAAACTTACGCCCCAGTATGTAGGACCTGCAGCACCTGTTCCAATTGATGTTGCCCATTTTTCATCAGCATAACCGATCCAGCCTTTTTTAACTTCTGTTTCTTTGTAGAATACAATGTCATCTACGAAGTAAGCATCAGCATAAGTATGTCTTGAACCGTCTTTTGTATATTCCCATTTGTAGGTATGAGTACCAGCTGTGACATAAATTTCAACATATCTCCATTCTCTATTACCTGAGATTGTTGTCTGTAAAACATTGTCAATATAGAAGTTACCGAAGTCAGCATTTTCTTCTGCAGAGATTTTGTGGTTAAATGCGAGGAAACCATCGTAAGGAACATTAACTTCTATTTCTATTGATGATGTTGTGTCATTTACTTTCTCGCATGATGACTTCATGGCGTAACTGCCTTGGAAAGCTTTTTCTGTGATAACCCATGGATATGCGCCATCGTTTTTCCAATTTCTCTTAGCGAAACTTCCTATTTCAAAGTTTTCAAAAGCGTCTTCTGTGAATCCCATGTTCCATTCAACATCGACAGATGTTTCGTTAGCTGAGACATCTACCCATTTAACTGGATAGTAGATTTCATGCATTGTAACGTCAATGTTATTTGTCAAGCCATATTCTACAGTAACTTTGTGATTATTGATTTCATAATCTTCTGATTTTGCAGATATTACATATTCACCTGAATAAACGTCAATTTCATATGCGCCTTCTGCGTCTGATGTGACATTGTAAGTTTGTTCGTTACCAATTTCATCAACACCAACGAATGTCAATGCTGCATTCGCAACGACTGTTCCTTCTGGGCTGTAAACTTTTCCGCTTACTTTTGCCAAGCCTGCCACAAAAACTGTTACAGCTTCGCTAAGGTCTGTTTCTGATGATTCATATACTGATGTAACACTAACTTGATGTCCATCTTTATTGTATTCCAAGTCATTCAAAGTGTAAGTTGTTGTTTCAACAACGCTTTCGTTATGTTTAACGCCATTAACGTACACGTTATATCCGAGCAATCCTGTTGTGAAGCTTGCGACATCCCATGTAAGTGTAATTGTCTCGCCGATGTAAGTTTTCAATGGATTTGCCACTACATTTTGAGGGATGCTCATCGGTGTTGAGAACGAAGCCACTTCGCCGATTGTTGTGCCTGTAGTGTTACGGCAGTTGACTCGCCAATAATATCTTGTAGCCATTTTAGCGTCTGCCAAGACATAACTTTCTGTGAGGTCTTTTGTCCAGTCGATCAAGATATTTGTTGGAGGGTTTGTTGTTCCTAACAAAACTTGATATTCTGTTGTGTTGCTGCCGAGGCCCCAGTTTAATTCTACAGGAACTACAACATCTGTCTCTCCGTTTGTAGGATTGTATGTTCTTGCTTGTTCAGGAGCTGGGAGATTTTCGCGATTAATATTCACTGAGAATTGTTCTGTTGCAGATGCTACCAAGTAATATTCGCCAGCAGCAAGAACAAAACGCAACTGATCAACAACAGTGCTGCTGTAATTGATTGGCACGAAGCTGTTGTTTGCCATAGGTCCGCCCTTACCTGCGAAGTCGCCCTTGTATAAAGCAATCTTGCCATCTACGCCTTCAACAGATGCTTCAATAATAGCATCTTGTTTCAAATCAAATCTGTAAACTACATCCTTGCCATCTTTTCTTGTGCCTGGCAAAGCATAGTTGTCATAAAGTTCATTGAAGTTTGGAGTCAATTTGACTGGGAATGTTGTTATTGTGCTTGCCAACTCATAGACGTCGTTTGTTGTTGGAGTATAAGCAACTGCATTCATTGCAACAACCATTTCTGCGTCATCATAAGCAATTTTAAGTTCATCGGCAATAGCACCTTCGCCTGTTCCGTGTTTAACGTCAATAACTATATGATTTCCTTTTTCCAATTGTGCTGGTAAAACAACATCTGATGATACTTGGAAATATTCATTTTCGTTTGTAACAGATTTAACATTGACTGTTGATGATGTTGCAGAAAGTTCGAGTTCAATAGGTGCCATCCATGCGTTGTTAGGACGATAGCCGAATTCCAATGTTTCATGATTTACTGCCAAAGGAAGGACCTTGCCTGTGATATTGAATTTTGCCAATGGATTGGTATATGAACCGTCTGTGTTCTTAGGTGTTTTTGTATATACAGCATACTCAACGATATTGTCTGACGACAAGTTGACACCATCTCTATAGACAATCTTTGCTCTTGATTCTGCTCCTGAATCATAACGATAGAAGTGAACATTGTTTCCCCATGAGCCTGTATTATTGTCAACACAAACCAAGAGGTTTCCACCTGTGTATTCAAAAGGAGCGTTCAACTCCATTGTCAACCAGCCTTCTTTATGATTTGCATAAACGACTTCACCTGAGAAGTATCTGTCGCTGTCAGTCAATGAAACCCAGTCTTCATCGCCACCAAAAGATGCCTTGTCTGTATTTTTAAGATATAAATCTATCTGATTGACAAACTGTACACTTGTAGCGTCAACTTCAAACTTAAAAGCAACTGACAATATGCTACCGCTTTGTCCTTGCAATTCTGCAGCAGTATAAATCTGCTGTGCATAAGAATACTCATAACCCGTACATATAGGAGAGTAATCATCAGCCGACATAACGGTGTATGCGCCTTCTGCGACAATCACTTCACCACGAGTCTGTGCATTGAGCGAAAAAAGCCCAACCAAACACATCATTGTAAAGAGAAATAACCTTTTCATAATAAACATTTTTGTTAATAATAATATACCTTAAATTAATAATTTCTAGGCAACAAATATATAAAAAAAAGTCAATAAGTCAACAAGTCTACCAGACAATAAGTAAATGATATTTTTACCCTTATGGTCCTGTTGATGCATAGACTTATTGACAAAAAAAGACGAGCCTAAACTCGTCTTTTTCTTATCTAACAGTCATTCTTAAAATACGACTATTTTCTGTGTTTTAACTTCGTTATTATTTACATTGCGTACGATGTACGTCGAATTTAATCCACTTACATCGACTCTGTTAACGCCGTTTTGTTCACCGCTGTAGATGATTCTTCCCATAACATCCACGATTTGCACAAGACCTTCTGCGTTGATGACAAGCTCATCGCCTGACAGATATACGAACTTGTCGTCCACAACATCATTGCCCATTCTTATTATGAATCTGTCTGGGCTATCACTTGATAGAGCCTTGAATGTATATGAACTTGTAAGAAGGTCTGTTTCAACGCCTTCGTTGCGGTCAACTAATATCACGCTTTCGAATTCGCCTTCTGTGACAGCGTTGATTGTATATTCACCCATTCTCTTAGCATCGAAGTAAAGCTCGATTTCTTCAACATCTTTTTCGTAGTTCATGATACCATAGCGTCTGTTGTCTTCTTTTACATAGATTTCAGCTATTTCTTTGTTGAAGTTTTCAAGTTTTGCGAAACCTTCTTCGTCATTGTCTGCGAAGTTGAGGATGACATTGTCGCTACCAGCCTTGCTTGATGCCATAATGTTGATGAAATTATGTTTCACTCTTCTGCTTCTTACGTTTGAATTATATGTCAATGAAGGTTCTGCGCCTGTGACTTGTACAAAGAAACCGTCACCGACATTGATTACTGTGTCAACTGCGTATTTATAATTGCCGTCTAATGTGACTACAGCCAAACCGCTTGCCAAGCCTTCTGCTGTTACATTAGCCCAATCCATATTGAAAGCGAATGGGTTGCCGAGCAAGTAGAAGTTTGCGTAATAGTCTTCTTCGTTAACCATATTTATTCCGTCAAATGTAAATCCTGTCTCATTGTTGAGAACGCCTGCGAATTCAACAACAGATTCTGTTTGGTATGAAGCGAGATAACCGCGACCTTGTTGGAATTTATCTTCAAAGTCAACATCTGCATGACCTTTATAGTTCACCCATTCCAAATCTATTCCACCCACATATTTGAACAAGTCGTAACCGTGTGCTGGAACAAATGATGCTGTAGTTGCATCTTTCATTGGAGAAGCAATGAACTGCCAGCCATGTGTGTGGTCGTTTTCCCATGATGCTGGGGCTTTGATATTCATATTGAATGTAGCCATGACATCGTCGTTCTTTTGGAACACCTGTGCGCCGTCTTCGATGACGAATGCGCTGGCATCGGTATTTGTAAAGTCGTCTTTCACTGTGAGAGAACCAGATTCGAGTGTCACAGAACCGCCGTCTTCTATTGTGAAAGTTCTGACTGTAATATCATCTGTAATGACCAAGTCGCTTTCAATTGCCACGTTAGAGTTATCGTTAGGAACTGCACCTGTGCTCCAGTTATTTGCATTGTTCCAATCTCCGTCGTTGCCAGTGAACTTAATAATTGGCATTACGAATGTGATATCGATAACATTATTTACTCCGTCTCTAGTTCCCCATACTGAAGACATACTTGATGGATTGATAGCTGCTCCATAATTGTGGAATCTTATAGATCTGTTACTTACGCCATAAGTATAGAATTCAGTGTTACTTGTTGATGAACCTGTATAATCATAAACAGATATCAAGAGGTTTTGACCGGTGTACACAAGAGGCGATGTCAATGTTATCACAAGGTCACCTGTACCTGAAAGTTCGACATTGCCATCAAATACTCTTGTCACATCTGTCACGTTGACCCAAGCTTTATCTGATCCAAATGAAGCTGTTGATACATTCTGCATATAAACCTTCAACTTACGTGTTGCAACAGTATTGGTTTTTTGTTTAAATGTAATTTTGGTTATTGTACCGCCAGCCATCACGCCGCTGCTTTCTATTTCAGCTTTTGTATAAATCTGTTGTGAATAGCTGTCAGTATAAGATGTTTCAAATGGCAAATATGTACTTGTCATATTTGAGATGTTTCCGATTGAAACCACTTGTTCTATACCAACAATAGCATCTGTTGTTGCGCGTGCTTCATTTGATGCACCTGACTCGCCGGCGATATTGACAGCCTTAACAGTATAGACATATTCTGTTGCTGGAGCCAATCCGTTATCAACATACGAAGTCTCTGTTACAGTAGCGACTTGTGTTAAATTTCTGTAAATATTATAATTTGTTGCGCCCACAACGCCATTCCACGACAAACTGATTGTAGAAGTGCCTTGTGCTGTAGCGACGAGACCTGTTGGAGCGTCTGGAGCCAATGGATATGTTGTTGCACATTCTGGACTTGATTCTTCTGACTCACCTGCGCTATTGACAGCCTTGACAGTATAGCAGTATTCTTTATTTGCTGTCAATCCGTTATCTGTATACGATATTCCTGTGATATTTGTAGCGATTTCTTGTGAATCTCTATAGACTTTATAGCTTTCTGCACCATCAACAGAATTCCATGTCAAAGCAATTGATGATGAGCTTTGAGCTGTAACATCAAGACCTGTTGGAGTGCTTGGAATCAAAGAGTATGTCATTGCACATGCTGAACTTGACTCTTCTGACTCACCTGCGCTATTAACAGCTTTTACTGTATAGCAGTAGTTTGTACTTGCAGTTAGACCATTGTCTGTATACGATATTCCTGTGACATTTGTAGCGATTTCTTGTGAATTTCTATAGACTTTATAGCTTTCTGCGCCATATACAGAACTCCATATCAACCCGATTGACGTTGCGCTTTGAGCTGTAGCAAAAAGGTTTGTTGGAGCGCTTGGAGCTTCTGGTTCTGTTTCAGCACATTCTTTATTAGACGCGACTGATTCAACACCGTCTTTAACAGACTTAACAGTGTAGCAATATGTTGATGATGATTCCAAACCTTCGTCTGTATAAGATGTTGCTGTCAATCCAGTAGCGATTTGTGATGAACCTCTGTAAATATTGTATCCATCTACGCCATTGACAGCATTCCATGACAAATATACTGCTGATGAACCTTGAGCTGTAGCTGTGAGATTTGTTGGAGCATCTGGAAGTGCTGGAGCTCCGCCACCACCACCGCAATCTACAGTAGTATTTACGATTTCACCTGCTTTTGGAGAAGATGATTGATATAACAAATCACCGTCTTCATAACTTATTGTCAAGGAATTTTCCGCATACGAATTTGAACCCCAATATTCTATATAAAGTTTAGTACCTTTGGCAACTTTCAAAGTATGTGTTTGACTAGATCCCGATGTAAACTCCAAAGCTTCAAGGTCAGAACCATCCAAAGAATAGGCCAAACAATCGCCATTCCAGCCATCACCACAAGAGTCGAACATTTCAATGACAATAGTACAGACATCACTATCGCCGCCACCGCCGCCAGTATTATCAGATTCTGTTGTTGCGCGTGCCTCATTTGATACTGCTGACTCGCCTGCTGAATTTACTGCTTTAACTGTATAGACATATTCTGTTGATGGATTTAATCCTTCGTCTGTAAATGATGTTGCACTAATGTTTGTTACATATTCATAGTCTCTGTAAACATTATAGCTTGTAGCGCCGTCAACAGCGTCCCATGACAATGCTATTGATGTTGGGCCTTGAACTGTAGCAACGAGGTTTTGAGGAGCGTCTGGAGCTGATGGAGTTTCTGGGTCTGATGAACCTGCTACGAAAGTAATGTCAATGCAAGTATTATATCCGTCTCTAGATCCATTAAAACCAGCCATACCTCCAATTTCGTAAGAACTACCATCTCTAGCTGCTCTAATTGATCTATTAGAAGCACTATATGAATAGAAATTAACAGTACTAAACCAAGATCCTGAATTATCCAAGAATGCTATCAAGACATTTTCACCAGTGTATTTGAATGGTTTATCCAATGTTATTTCATAATATGTATTTGTTCCGTTGATAGACAAAGTACCTTCATAAACTTTCTCAGCTTCTGTTACAGTAACCCAATCTGAATTGCTTGTAAATGATGCTTTGGATGTATTCTGCATATAAACCACAACATTACGTGTTCTACCACTTATATCGTTTGATTGTGTAAATGCAATCTTGGTTATGTTGCTGCCACTTGCAGTACCACTTGGATTTACTTCAGCCTGTGTATAAATCTGTTGTGAGTAACCATATTTGTAATTTGTAAAAACAGGCAATGGTTTACCCACGCTCTGTGTTCCGATTGTAATTGTACCTTCAAATGTAGTATCTTCTGCTGGTGTTTCAGCGCATTTTTGTTCTGATGCTTCTGATTCGCCTATTGCATTGACTGCTGTAACAGTATAGCAATAATTTGTTGATGGAGTTAATCCTGTAATTGTGTAAGTACTGTTTTCTGTTGAAGCGACTAAATTACTTTCAGCATCGTAAACATTATAGCTTGTTGCGCCGTCAACAGCATCCCATGTCAAAGATATTGATGTTGAGCTTTCTGCTGTAGCAACGAGACCTGTTGGAGCGTCTGGAGCTGTTTCTGGAGTTGATGGAGCTGATCCTGTTTTAATAGTAATATCAATAGAGTTTTGTTTATATTCTCTATTTCCTGTAACACTACTCATACTTCCAGGAGTATACGGCGAACTATCTCTATACGAATACAATGATCTATAAGAAGATGTTTCGTATGCATAAAAAGTTGCATCAGGACTAGAAGTTGATCCTGTATAATCATAAACACTTATCAGAAGGTTTCCACCTGTATATTCAAATGTAGAAGATAAGGTTATCTCAAGATATTCACCAGCACCTAAAAGTGAAACTTGTCCATCAAAGACCATATCCGTATCTGTTACTGCAACCCAATCAGAAGTGCTTGTAAATGAATCCTTAGATACATTTTGCATATAAACCTTAAATTTACGAGTTGGCATTGTGCTATTTTGTTGCTTAAACGCAATCTTTGTGATAGTCCCAGCACCAGTTCCTATTTCGTCATTTGTATAAATCTGTTGTGAATAACTATATTTATACCATGTACGAACTGGAAGTTTTTCATAATAAGCAGTTGTAGGATATCCAATTGTAACTTCCTGTTCAACTGCACTTCCTGCTGCCAATGTTGTTGCACAAGCTTGTGTTGATTTTGCAGATTCGCCATTTGCATTAACAGCTGAAACTGTATAGCAATAATTTGTTTCTGCTGTCAAACCATTATTGTCTGTGTATGAAGGTGCTGTCAATCCTGTAGCTATCTCGCTATCGTTTCTGTAAACTTTGTAGCTTGTTGCGCCCATAACGGCGTTCCATGTCAAACCTATTGATGTTTCGCCTTTTGCTGTAGCAACGAGACCTGTTGGAGCTGCAGGAGCTGTTGGAGTTGATGAACCTACTGCTTCTAATGTCCAAGTAACAGTTTGTTTTATACCTGATGTTTGGTGATAACCATTTATGTCAGCATCACAGAAAATATTTTGATCTTCAACTTTGAAGTAGGAGTTATTCAGCATAGAAGCAGAATGATTTGCACCTGTCATCTTATCGTTGTCTCTGATATAGAAATTATTTGCGTCAGTGTCAGTATAATCGAAATATATTGGTGTCTTTTCTGTTGCGCTATAAGCATATACATTCCAGTATTTACCTAAATTCGTTGTACCGCATTTGATGTAATAACCGTTTTCGCTACGGAGATAATAATTACCACCGTCTGCACTTTCAATTGTAAATATCTGATTATCTGATTCTGCATAAGCACTTACGCCTACATTAGTAGAGCTACCAGGTGCTGTTGTATAATTTATATGAAGATATTTACCATAGTCAGCATGTGAAGATGTACTTACCTTAATTCTATATTTTCCAGCTATTGCTGCACTTTCTGATAATGTTGTTGCAGAAACTGCACTTGATTTTACTGACTCAGAACCTCTGATAGCTTTAACCTCATAACTATATGTTGTTTCTGGTGTTAAGCCTGTATCTGAATATGAAGTAGTTGCAATACCGCTTGCTATTTCATTTCCGTTTCTGTAGATGGTATAAGAGTCTGCACCTGGAGCTACTGTCCATGACAAGTCAATTCTTGAAGAGCTTTTAGCTGTTGCTGTAAGAGTTGGAGCTGAGAGTGGCAAATCTGTTGCTACTGCGATAACTGCGTTATATGCATCTATTCTACCAGAACCTGTTTTATTATTCTTTGATGTTGCGCCACCAACCTTCACTGCTGTTGTTTCCAACACTCTACATATATCAGCTGGTTCAAGATTTGGATTTGCATCAAGGAGGAGAGCAATAGCACCTGCAACACATGGAGTTGCCATTGAAGTACCATTCATCCATTTGTAACCTTCATTCTCCAAATTTGAAGCAGATTGAATGTTATAACCAGGAGCAACGACATCAGGACGAATGAGACCTATTTTTTCTTCTCCTGCATCATTTGATGTAGATATATTAACACTAATCTTTATCATCTCAGTTATTTGAGAATGATTATTTGTCCACACTCCATTAACTTTAACCCAACGTCCGTTAGGATTATCAGTATTTGATGCGACAGGGATTGGATCACCATCAAGGTAAGAAGAAAAAATAACCCAAAGATTTTTAGTTACATCTATTTGTACTTCTTGAGTTAAAACGATATCAAACATATCGCCAGTAGCATTGAAACTATATCCTTGTGAATATATTGATTTTCCTTCATCAGGAGTATTACCGCCACTATATATTGTCATAAAGCCAGAGTCACCTAAACCTGTATGAATAGATACAGATGTAACAATTCCTCCATTTGCAAATTCCGTCAACATTGAAGGAGGAAACATCACACCAAAATCACGAGCGTATTCAGCTGACCAACATCCTGTATAATCTGAATTATCATATCTTAATTTTTTTGTAGGATAAGCATCTCCATATCCATAGTCAGCATAATTTGTATTTTGCCATGTTGAAGGACCTTCTGAAGAAAAATCACATAACACATCACTGTAATCAACAGCGCCGACACAGATAACACTGGTATTACCGCCAGCATTGACTTGTTGGTCAGGGTGTATCCATGGTGGAGGGCAAGAACCTGGAGAATTGATATTTCTTGGAATTGGATATGAAGCTTGTTTATTTCCGTCATTACCTGCTGCCACAGCTGCGACTATACCCAAAGGCAGTGTATTAGACAAAGCATTTCTCATCACCTCATTGATATAATCACTAGGATGTGAAAATCCCACTGACATACTCAAGACATTAGCGCCTTTAGCTGTAGCCCATTCCACACCAGCAACAAGAGATTCTAATGTAGCTTCACCACCATCACTAAGAGCTTTGATTGTCATCAATGTAGCATTAGGAGCCATACCAGTGATTGTTCCTGAAGTACCATCACCACATACTGTACCAGCACAGTGTGTACCATGACCGTCACCGTCTGCTACATTATAACTATTTGCTAATGTATTCCAACCATGATTTCCGTTACCATCGTCCCATAAATGGTCTTTTAAGTCAACGTGGTCGGCATTGACACCTGTATCGATAACAGCAACGATGACGCCTTCACCAGTGTAACCCAAATCCCACACTTGGTGAGCATTGATTTTTTCAGCATTTGTTCCATTATAAGCCCTGGTAACGGTTCCATTTTGTGATTCTTCATCATAAAGGACTTTTTCCATTTTATTATAGAAAACAGCCTTTACGTCAGGGTGTTCTGCTATTTTGAGGATAGCGTCTGGAGTGGCGTTACAGTTAATCATATTTGTCAACCAGTGACATTTGATGTCTGTAACTTGAACGCTTCTTTCGTTGGCTTTTAAGGTTTGCAAAACGTCAGCCTGGCTCTTTTCTGCCTGTTTTTTCATCTCTTCTACCATGTAAGTTCTTTGAGCATCTCTACTGCTGAAAGACTTTCTTACATTCAACTCATTAGCATCAATATTTTCTTTCAAGATAATATTGACGTTAATTTTTCCACCGCTCTTGCTGTTCATGAGTGTGTACAACTCTGGATCTATAACAGCCATCTGTTGTGCAAAAGCTAGATTAATCAAGCTAAAGCTCAATAATACGAGTACAAAAAATCTCTTCATAAAAAACGTGTTTTTAAGCGTGCGAATTTACGAAAAAAATTGATTGAAATCAATTTACCCCCCCGAAAAATGTTATAATCAGCACCGAACTTGCCTTCGACAGGCTCTGGCTCTGACGCTGACACTGACTCTGACGCTGACACTACACTCTGACTCTGACTCTGACACTACACTCTGACTCTGACACTTTGAGTTTCGTTGTTTTTCCGAGAACTAAAGCTCTGTTATCGTCGATATGTCCTGCTGGGAAATTGAAGCACACTGGAATATTTTTGTCTTTGACATATTCGAAAATTATCTGCTCAGCTGTCTTTCCAAATGGAATTGCATTGTCGTGCATCTTTGTCAAGCCGCCTACTATTAGACCTTTGATGTTGTCAAATTTACCTGCGCGTTTCAACGCCATCATCATTCTGTCGATATGATAAAGATATTCGTCGAGGTCTTCGAGGAATAGTATTTTTCCGTCGGTATTTGGGAATGATAAAGAAGCTAACAGACTGTATAACACGGAGATATTACCGCCGACGAGTTCCGCTTCAGCTTCGCCTTTTATGTTAAAAGGATGATTTTCTATTTCGTAAGAAATGTTTCCTTTTGTCAAGATTTCATAAAGAGAATTCAGAGAAGCTTCGGTATTATCGTTGAAGTTAATCGGCATAGTAGCGTGGATGCTTTCGCAGTTGATGCTCTGCAATTTAGCGTGCAGCACTGTCACGTCGCTGTAACCTATTATCCATTTCGGGTTGAGAAGGAATCTGTCGAAGTTGAGTTTATCGATAATGCGCACTGTTCCATAGCCGCCTCTCGCGCATAGAATCGCGTCTATCTCCGGATCGTCGAGATACGACTGCAGTGTGGCGGCGCGGCTGTCATCATCGCCTGCGAACTGGTCACAAGCAGCGAAGAGTCTGTCGTCGTAAACCGGTATAAAACCCATCGCCTCCAGACGGCGCACAGCGGGTTCTATGTCATTTTCGGTGACGAATCGCGCCGTCGCCACGATAGCGACTTTAGAACCTTTCGATAATAACTTCGGCGAAATCATAGCTCTTAATTTCTATATAACACATTGATAACCACATCGCCGACCATTCCTAATGTCTTAGGGTCAATTTGTTCGATATTGTCTTTCACCGTATGCCAATAAGGATAGAACGAGCTTTCACTATCATTTTCCAGATGTATGATGTCAATCATCGGGATTCTGGCGATGGCGTTGACATAGATATGGTCGTCGTTGATAGGGTGACCTAATTCGTTTGTGAAATATTCGTCATAGCCGAGTTCGCGTGCCACTCTCCAGATGTCGTTGCTCAGCGCAGGAGCGAACTGTTGTGAATAATATTCTTTAGGGAACTTAGGGTTTGACGCGCCGACCATGTCGAGGAGTATTCCGAAGTAAGCGCGGTAGTTATATATGTGCGGATTTTTTGCCCAATATTGTGAGCCGAGAGCCCAGTCGTCGTTAGTCATGAGGTTAAGGAAATAAGGAGCTCCGTAGTCTTCGAGGTCGAAGAGAATGATGTCGACGCCGAGGTTTAAAGGATTGTTTTTCAATATTCTAGCTATTTCCATGAGCACGCCTACGCCGCTTGCTCCGTCGTTAGCGCCGTCGATAGGCGTGTTCCAGTTGTTTTTGTCGGGGTCGTGGTCGGCGAAAGGACGTGAGTCCCAGTGAGCTGCGAGCAGTATTCTCTTCTTCGCTTCTGGGTTGAAGGCAGCGATGATGTTCTTGCCGTCGATGCCTCTGCCGTCATAAAGACGCGTCCTGAAGTCCTGGACGTAGACGGTGTCGGCTTTGTCGCTGAAGAAATCCACGAACCACTCGGCGCATTGTTTATGAGCGACGCTGCCAGGAACACGAGGTCCGAAGTCTAATTGTTTTTTAACATAATTATAAGCCGAATCCGCATTGAAATCTGGAATCACGACTTGTTTCACCTGAGGAGCAGGCTGCGCCACAGGCTTTGAGTTTTGTTTGTTATCACAAGAAGTCATTGACAATAAAACCAATGATATAAGAAATAGTTTTTTGAGCATATTGATTAATTTACAATTTACAATTAACATCCCAATCTTATTTGCAAAAATAACCTTTTTTAAATCTCAAAAGTTCAAAATCCCAGAATTTCAAAAAAAATCTGAGGACGTATTCGATAGGACGTATTCGATACGTCCCTACTCAGCGACCGAAACCCATTTCCCGTTCCCATTTCCCAAAATCACATCGCCACTCCTGGATTCTGAACCTCGCCGCCTCCTACTTGCGCCTTTCTCTCTAACTCCATCTTACCAAATCTAAAGACGAGTCCAGCACTGATAGAACGACTGTTGAACTTGAACGAACTGTATGATTGATAATACGGATTCGTGGTGTTGTTATCCCATTTGTTCCAGTTGAAGATATCGTTGACATTGATATGAACTGACATCTTTCTGTCGAAGAAATCGGCTCGCAATCCGCAGTTGATGGAATAGTTGGCATGACGCTCAGCATATAACGATTTCTGTGGCGAACGGTAATTTCCTGAAGCATGAATTTCTAACTTGTTCCACAACTTAGCCCAAAGATTTAAACGAACGCTGTAGACAAGCGAATTGCTTTTAACAAGTTCATTATTAAACTTTGTCTCAAAATAATAGTCGTAGACATTGGCATACAGTCTCATGTTAAACATGCCTGTAGGGCGATATGTGACATTGGCTTCCAGACCTTTAGTCGATGATTTGCCGACATTGACTGGATATGAATATTGAACATATCTTCCAAAGAATTCATCATAAATAACATCGCTTATATTATCAATTGTATTCTTTGAATCTCTGTAATACATTGTCAATCCGACAGAACCGAATCTGTTCCAATATTTTGTCCAACCTCCTTCAATAGAATTGGTGTATGTTGGAAGTAAATCTGGATTTCCTGTCGTAAATGACTCCGATGAATAGAACTTATAGTCGGTAAGGTTTCTTGCGCCTGGAGGTGCGATGCGGCGTGAATAACTCAAATTAAAGTTATGCATCGACTTAGTTCTGTAAGAAAGATGCAATGACGGACGCCAGTTGAGATAGTCTTTATTTATATCGCTAGTTGCGTATCCGTCAATATTACACCAAAGTCGTTCGTATTCCATTCTGATGCCTGGCTTTACGACAAAATTGCCAAATTTCTGTTGAAGAGTAAAATAAATGTCATATTCGTTAGAGCCAACATTTCTATCGTAACTACGCATGATGTCAGTAACATAAACGTCGCCAGCGAGCGTGTCGTAGCTCATGTAATATGTGTCGGGGCTATATTCGTACGATGCGCCAATACCGATTTCGCCGTTTTCAGAATAAGGGAGCGTGTAATCGAGGTTGACGCCATAACCGAGGTCGTTATGCGAAGACAATTCTCTGTAATCGACATCCATCCAAGTCTGTGTCTCATAATATTTTTTCTGATAATTATTGCTATGTCCATTAGAGATATTGCCTGTCATTCTGAGACTTATGTTATGACCTTCGTTATTGAACTTATGCAAATATTGCAATCCACCATTCAGAAAAGTGTTGTTACCTGACGACTCGCCGTAGGTCTTATAATGATACATACCAGCTTCTTGCATATACTCGTGACGGAATGTCTCGTTGAAGCTATTCGATTTAGAAGCATTAGGCCATCCTCCGACCCATACGGAGATAGAGTTCATGGTATCGATGTTATAGTCGAAGCTGATATTGAATCCTCCGCCGTAATTATTTGAATACGAGTTGCCATTATAGCGGGTATGATTTGTCGTATCAAGATTATTATCAAATGAAGTGCTGTATCCGTTTTGGATGTTATCCCATCGAGAGTAATTTCCGCTGAGGAAAACGTTGAGCGACATTTTTTCGTTAGCCCAGACGTAAGAAGCCCAAGGCGAGGCGTTTGGCGTTGACGAAGCTCTCACGCCGAAGCTTATAAACTGGTTCTTTTTTATCTTGGCATTGGTAACGATATTGATGATACCGCCGTCGCTGTTCGAGGCATAACGCGCTGAAGGATTCGTTATCACCTCGATTCTCTCGAGCGCGTTTGCAGGCATCTGCTGTAAATATGTCTTCAGATTCTCCGCATTGAGATTCGATGGCTGACCGTTAATCCAGATGTCTACAGACGACACGCCGCGCAACGAAACATTGCCTTCAACATCGACTTCAACACCTGGAGCGTTCTGCAAAGCATCGGAGACGGTGCCCGTCTGTACACTTGGGTCTTCACTCACATTATATAACGTCTTCTCGCCTTCGTTACTGAACAAAGGACGTTTCTCAACAATGACAACTTCGTCCAACCTCGTGCTTCCCGACTTCATCTTAATCACGCCCATGTCAAGGTCAGTGTCAGAGTCAGAGTCAATATCCAAAGTCATCTTGATTGATTCATAGCCTATTGAAGAAACAAAAAAAACATATTTCCCATTAGGAATATGTTCTAATTTAAAATATCCATCATCATTTGATGATGTTCCTGCGACAAAGACAGAGTCGATGGCACGCATCATGCCGACATTGACATAAGGCAGTCTTTCGTTATTCAAACTATCGACCAACACGCCACTGACGTTATTCTGTGAAAACAATTGTATGTTGAAGAACAACAATGATAATATTAATAATGTCTTCTTCATAATATGGAGTTTTTTTTGTTTTAAAATATCTTTAACAAGACAAAATTAAAACAATTATTATTCCATTTTTAATGAGAAATCTAGTTTTTTATAGTTCATAGTTTATAGTTTATAGTTCAGAGTCAGTGTGCGGTGCCTGAGCCTGTCGAAGGCAACTTCGGCACTTCGACAGGCTCAGTGACCTTGTTCATTGCTCGCAGTTTGATGTTTATCGCCGCTGAGCGTTAGGGATTGGAGCGGCATCCTTTGCGAGTGTTTTGGGAACGGGAATTGGGAACGGGATTTAGGAACGGGATTTGGGGACGGGAATTGGGAACGGGAACGGGGCGAGGTCACTGAGCCTGTCGAAGTGCCGAGCCCATATTTTGAGTGAGCGAGGAAAAACAAAAAGCGAGCAAAGATATAGCGGAAAGCCCGACGGCGATAGCCGGAACGCCCAAAAGAAAGTTACTAAGTTACTAAGTTACTAAGTTATTAAGTTGCTAAGTCAATAGTCAAAGTTCTTAGTTCTTAGCTCTTAGTTCTTAATTCAAAAAAAGTCGCCACGATTTCTCGCAGCGACTTTCCTTTCAACAGTCAACAGTCAACGGTCAATGGTCAACAGTCAACAGTCTTATTTTTAAATTATAGTTTTGACACTTTTCTTACAACACTACCATTTTCTGTTGTGATGCGTACCATATAGATACCTGTTTCGTATTGGCTCATGTTAATTACTTCATTGTCTGTGTTTACTTCATTGTCGTAAACCACTTGACCTAAAGTATTGGTGATAGTGATGCGTGTCATTGCTTCAGCTTTGACAGTGAGATTATCTTTTGCAGGGTTAGGATAAATCATCATGCCGTTGACATTTGTTTCACCGATGCTGAGCATATCAATCTTGACATAATACTGATTATGATTTTGGAATGAGTTAGCTGGTTCTGACTCACAAACTTCTTCGCCATCTTTATAAACAGATCTAACTTGGTAATAGTAAACGCCTTGAGAAATGACATCGAAGTATTTTCCTTCTTTAGTTTCAGCGAGCAATGTCATTTCGTTGAGGTCTGTACCACGATAGAGATTATAATGTTGGAATGTAGGTTCTCTTGTTTCTGTTGCAGTCACAACTTCATCGAGAGGAGTAACACTGACTTCGTCATTTACATTTTCATTGATTGGCAATTCAAGTTCTTTAGTTTCAATGCCTCTTTCTGTTTCATAATTGCTTGTTACGAATGCTTTCAATGCCCATACATGACCTTTCACATAAGCATCAACACCAATCCATGTTGAACCATCCAAAGAAACCCATCTTCCGTTAACTTTATCGCCAGTGTCTTCACATAAGACAGCGGTACCTGTTTGGCAGCATACTACCCAAACATGATGTTCACCTGTTACTGGCACAGCCTTATCCAATGCGATTTCAACCCATTGTTTTGTTCCTTTCAAACTAACACTTTGTGAATGTTGGAGAAGTGTTGGAGATGTTTTTGTACCGTAATATACCAATACTGTTGTATTAGCAGCTTCAACATCAAAAAGTTTAACCTTTGTGATTGCTGTACCTACATAATCAGCGAGGATGTCTTTTGGCAACATGATACCCCAGTAGAACAAATTACCATTATTATGGAATCCTTGTTTTGCGATATCATTGTCATAGTACAACCATTCTGAATGTTCAAAAGGCCATACCAAAGAAACGCCATATTCACCATCTGAGTTTACAGTCATTTCACCATAGAGGTTTCTTGGAGCAACACATTGCATTGGAGCATCAACTAAAACACATTGTTCTTCTGACATTCCGTAGTCGCTATAAACAACTCTTACGCAATATGTATATTCGTCATAACCAGGGAAATCTGTATATAAGTTTCTTTCTGAAACTGGTTCTGGTGTAAGGAGTTCATCTTCACAGAACACCATAACGCCCAATATTTCTTTTTCGTCTCTTGTTGATTTTTCTGCTGTTGTCAAAGCGACATCATCAATATTGATAATGTATTGGTCTGTACAGTTGAAGTGACGGATAGCGATATACACTTCTTCGCCGGCGTATTTGCTGAGGTCGATAGTTCTCAACACCCATTCTGTTTGAGCTGTTTGTCCATCCCATTCATCTAACTTATCATTCACGATTGTTTCTTCAAATACCATGACGAAATCTTCTGCTGTAGCATTATCTTGCATTGTAATAGCCACGCCATAATGTTCTGCATGGAATTCAGGATCCAAAGCTGATACTAAGAATGACAACTGTGAACCATTTGTGATAGCATATTTCTTTTCTGTAATGAGGTAGTTATCAGGAGTTAATGACATATTATATTGATTGCCATTTTCTGTCACATAGCTATAGAAAGAATGTGACATTGCGCAATAGTCGTCTTTATATCCGTAGCCAGGACCTATTTTTTCTGCTGAGTTATACCATCCGTAGCCGTCATTGTCAGCATCTAATGATCTCCAGCCGTTCAAAGTACCGTCGCTGAAGTTGAATGAGAATGATGATTCTGCTTCTTCTGCTTCATCATCGCCTTCTAATGTCCATTCTAGGAATGCTTTGCCAGCTACAGCTCTACCTTCAATAGTTTTAACGCCAGCATATTTTGCAGGTGATACATAAGTCCATGTGTAATCAACAGCTTCACTTGCACCTGTTGTGTAGTTTGCTATGACAGTAGCTTTATATGTTTCACCATCTGTCAAACCTTCAAATTGATAGTAATTTGTTTCAATATTATTTGCAACAACCTCATCATTCAATTTTACTGTATATCCGTTGAGGCTTCTTGATTTTGAAGATGACTTAGCATTGTTAACCAAAGCGATATTATCAACGTCGACATAGAACTGACCTATTGTGTTGAAGTGACGGAAAGCGACATAAACTTCTTGACCAGCGAATGTTTTGAGGTCGATAACTCTCTTATACCAAGCGCCTTGTGCTCTGCCGTTTCTTGTTGCGCTAGTGCCACGATTCAATGTTTCTTCAAACAATGTCACGAAGCTATCGAGTTCTGTGCTTGTTGAAACCATTACTGCATAATGATCCATAGGAGATGTTTCATCTTGAGCACAGACATAATATGAGAGTTCAGAATCTTCTGTGATGAGATATTTATCTGTTGTAATCAAGTAATTGTCTGGTTTAAGAGCAGCTGTTTCTGGAGTAAGTGAATCTGTACAATATGATTGAGATATCACACAATATTTACTACCTTGATAACCATTGCCTGGACCCAAGATGTCTGTTGTAACACGCCATGTAAGTCCATCGCCATCAACATCCTCTGTTCTCCATCCTTCTAATGAAGCATTTTCGAAGTCAAAATAGAATGAACCAGAGTTATCTGCATTACTTAC
>JAZLAL010000090.1:0-9030 GCA_045613185.1 Bacteroidales bacterium
GCTAACGCTGACGCTGACAAGAAAGAACGTGAACGCGTTGACAAATTGAACGCTGCCGACTCAATGATTTTCCAAACAGAAAAACAAATGAAGGAATACGGCGACAAATTGCCAGCTGACAAGAAAGCAGAAATCGAAGGCGCACTTGGCAAGTTGAAGACAGCACATCAATCACAAGACATCGCTGGCATCGACGCAGCAATGGCAGAGATGAACGCTATCTGGCAAAAAGCATCAGAAGAGATGTACAAGAACGCCGGAGCACAAGGCGGTCCACAAGACCCTAACGCCGGACAAAATCCAAACAACGGCAACGACGACGTTACTGACGTTGATTTTGAAGAAGTAAAATAATCGAGCAGAAATACTCGTAACATAATGTTATAATTAGGTGTAACCCAAAAGGTTACACCTTTTTTAGTCGCTTTTCTCTGCTTGAGACTTCTTGCATTTATGTCATTTTTCAGTCTTATTTGTTACATATTTGCAACGCGACTTATTTCACCGCAATGTACAACCTATCAAAACTAATCACTATTTATTAACCCTTAAAAACGATGTTAAAATGCCTGCGACAAAATCTAAACTAGAAAGAAAATGTGAGGTCTGTGGAAACCATTTTATCGCTAAGACCATTTACTCAAAGTATTGCTCAAAGCATTGCAGTGAAGTAGCTTCAAGACAGAAAAAGAAACAAAAGAAACTTGAAGAACAAAAACAACAACTCGTCAGCATGATACCTGATGAGCGACCTTACATCTCCATTCCTGAAGCTGTAGCTATGTTCGGAATCTCCCGCGACACAATCTACAGACTCATTAGAAAAGGAAAACTCCCTGCCATCAACTTAGGCGAGAGACTCACGCGAATCAACAGAGAGCAACTCGAAACCATGTTCCCTGCTGTTCAAAAACAACAAACTATAGAAGCAAACGTAACTATGAATTACAAATTCGACGATACCGACTCATACACAATCGGTGAAATTTCAAAGAAATATGGCGTGTCAGACTCAACTGTCTATAAAGCCATACGTAGAGGTGGCATCCCTAAATGCCAGAAGGGAAAGTATGTATATGTACCGAAGAAGGAAATTGACAAAGTTTTTAACGCAAAAAATTGAGAACCATGAAGAAAGCATTTACAAACACCAAAGTAACCGTCAAGCTACGCAAATCAGAATACCGTGAAGAATGGTACCTAATCCTTGAGGCTTATCCAGTCTTCAAACTCGGAACAACCAGAGCTTCAAGAGTTGTTGAAGCCGTAAACCGTACTATAACAACACCTATTTGGGACAGGTCTCGCAAGGCAAGAACGATAGGTGGAGAAACAACCTACAAACCTAAACGCGATGCAAACGGCATAATACAATGCCGTAGCACCGTGGATAAGGAAGCTTGTAAGTACGCCGATAACCTAAGAAGTGTCCGTCAGCGTGAATACGATAACCAAGAACTTTACACCGACATAGAAGCTCAAATCGCTGAGCAAAACCAGAAAACTCAATGCGATTTCGTTGAGTATATGCAGCGCATTACCAAGGAACGACATCAAAAAGCCTCTCAGTCGATAATTGTGAATTGGACCAGAGTATGTGAACTTGTAAAATTATTTGCTAAAAAGGACGTCGTGCTCTTCTCAGAAATAGATTTGAAATTCATCGAAGGTTTCAAAAACTTCATGTTTACCGCCCCATGTGGAGGCTCCAAGAAAGGAACTGTCTCGCAGAATACGGCTGCAACCTATTTCAGCATCTTCAAAGCTGCTCTAAGACAAGCTTTTGTGGATGGTTACATGAATATTGACCTGTCATCTAAAGTCAAAGGCATACAAGAGCAAGAAAGCCGTCGTGAATACCTTACTACAGAAGAACTCAATAAGCTGGCGCAAACAGAATGTGACCGTCCAGAACTCAAACGTGCTGCACTTTTCTCTGCTCTTACAGGACTTCGCCATTCTGACATTCAAAAACTTACATGGGGAGAAATACAGAAAGAAGGAGACTCTTATAGACTCCATTTCACACAGCAGAAAACAAAAGGCGTTGAATATATGCCTATAAGCGAACAAGCATACCAGCTCTGTGGAGAACCGAAAGATTCTAACCAATTGGTATTCGAGGATTTACCAGACCCTGCATGGATTTCTAAGCCACTGCAACGTTGGATTAAAGCAGCTGGAATAAGCAAAAAAATCACGTTCCACTGCTTCCGTCACACCTATGCTACCCTGCAACTAGCAGGAGGTACAGACCTTTACACCGTCAGTAAGATGCTTGGTCATACTGATGTCAAGACAACTCAAATCTACGCCAAGATAGTAGATGAAAAGAAAGAAAAAGCAGCAAACGCTATTGTTATTGATAATTTAAAGCTAGAGGAGAAATAAAAATGAAATCGCAAATATTTGAAGAAATAATAGATGGTAAAATAGCACCTAATTATAGAAGAGATATTTCTGAATATCAACCCATTTTAAAAATATTGTACGAAAAGCCATCAGATTTTAAGAGGGCAGAAGAATTACTTTCTTCTGTCTTCAAAGAAAACCCTGACATAGACTTAAATTTGGAGATATTTGAAGAAATTGTAGGTGAAAGTGCTGAAAATCAATATACTCAGATAAAAGAATATTATTATCCTGTTAACTTGCAATTGCCAGTTCTATCTTCCCGTCAGAACAGCTCGCCTCATGAGAGATATTACAATGCAATAATAGCATTGGAGTCAATAAGAATTAGAGGATATTTGATTCAATATGTCAATAATATAAAGAGCGATGAGGTGTCAAAGAAAATGATTATCAATGTACTAGAGAAAATAACCGACTATATCTCTAAAATTAACAATCTTTTATTTGACGGCGATTTTATTGATGGTTCAGGTCAGTTGGAACAATTTTATGATGGATACGAAGGTGAAGAGTATTTGGGAACAACAAGGGTTATTTATAAAAATTATGCTCATTCGCTTGTGAAACTATATTTTGAGTTGGTTATTTTATTTTATGATATTATTGAAGGGTCTGATTATCTTCGTATTGCTGATATGTATGACCATAATCTTACAAGTCTTAGAGGAGAAAAATTGTTGCCTAAAAATGTTCACATCGCATATTTGGTACGACAATCACAGAAAGCTATTGCAGAAGAAGCTGACAGACAAACAATTCTTAAATTATTAAAGGATTTTAGAGATTATAATATTGACAATCAAGCGTCTAGAGAGTCAAGAGATGTTATACTTGCTCTTGATAACTATTTATATTTCAAAAATTTAGGTATAGAAATACCTTCTTTTGACAAACTAATTTTAAAATCGTACGACAACACTGTAAAATTAGATATAGACGTTAAAAAGAGAAATCAATCTTCAACAAAAGATGAAATCAATTATACCTTCGAGTATCGTATTAGCCAAAACGACTTTAGCAAAATTGATGAATTTTATGATAAGTTGGTTCGAGATAATTATATTTCAACAGACAATGTAACAAAGGCAACATTCAGAAACTTATTTAGGGGTACGGATGTCAATGAAAATAATAAGATTGTTTGGCAAAAAGATATCAATGAGTTGAGATATATGTTTAGTTGTCTGAAAGATAAAGGTATAGTGGGTCCATCTAAAGGCATTTGGATAGCTGTTTCTAGAAACTTTCTTAGAAAAAATGGAGATTCATTAGAAAGTGAACAACTTAGAAAAACAGGAAACCCCAACGAAGAATTACAGAAAAAAATCGATAAAATTATAAAAATTTCTTTTGACCGTTAGTATTCACTCGGCGTTTCAATATTACTTTACAAAATAATCAGACTGCTTCACTTTAAGCAGTCTTTTTTTTGTCAATACTTTACATATTTCTACACTCGGCGTTTACTCGGCGTGCCGAGTGTATTGTGTTGATACACAATGTATTAGTTGTATATTTGCACCGTCAAATAACACTCGCGAGTGACTTGACAAAGGTTCTTTGACGTATTGATAAAATGTGCAAAAATAGCTTCGTGATGAAAAAGTGAATCAAAAGACCTACCGAAACCTAGAGTGTTAAACAAATTGCAAATTAAAATTAGAAAATATGGAAACAAACATTGTAACTTTCAACGATATGCCGCAAGCTCTGGCATATCTTATCGACAAAGTCGATAAATTAGAGAGCTTGATGGTCAATAATGGCGCATCACAACAAGAATCTGATAGGTTCTTTAACATAGATGAGCTCATCGAGTATTTGCCGGATCATCCGACAAAAAGCTGCATCTACACTTGGACCAGCACTGGTTACATTCCTTCAATTAAAAAAGGCAAACGACTAATTTTCAGTAAGAAAGACATCGACAATTGGTTGAAAACCGGCAAGCGCAAGTCTGCGGCCGAGATACACGCAGAGGCTATGCAAGCCCTTGACAATAAAAAGAAAGGAGTTGCAGCATGAAAAAGCAAGAAAAACAATTCAACAACATAACCGACGTGTTATGTAACCTCGCTACAGGAGAAGCATTCGGAATCTCAAAGTTAATGCTTCGCTGTCCGATGATGCAAGCTATTTTGTCTAAGGAAAATAGGTCGTCGAACTTTGACGACCTGTCATCCGACCAGATAAGCAATCTGGTAAGACACACAGCCTTAGAAGACTGGCTCACTGGTGAAGACGTCCAAAAGATGTTAAACATCAGTGAGCGAACCCTCCAAACCCTACGTTCCAATGGAACGCTGGCGTATTCTAAAATAGGCGGCAAACTCTATTATCGCCGTCAGGACTTACAAGATTTATTGGCTAACAATTATTTAATACAATAAATTATGAATATATATGATTTTACTTCGGAACTTCATAACAGTTCCACAGAGTTGTTGCCAACGGCAACAACTCTTACTTCACCAACTTTGTCGACTTTGTCTGTTTTATCTGGATTTTCAATTGAGCAAACTGCCAATGATTTAGCAAAAAGTGTTGAAGAATTGATTGCTAGAGTGGAAGAAAAGTCTGTCTGCATAATAAAAACCGACAACGAACTAATCGGCGTTGGTAAGGCTCTTGCTTATGTTTTTGGCGAAGATGGCAGAACTTATTTTCATAAACTTAGCTTGACTTACAACAATTTATCCCCAGTAGTAGTCAATAAAATATATGACGATTGCAAAAGTGCTATCTTAAGCGAAATCCAATTCGGCGGTATATTTGAACTTGCACATAATGAAGGAATAGAAGCTTCTTATTTGTCAAGTATTGAGAATAGGATTATAAGGGCTGGCAAAGTTGACAATGCTTACAAAGCTGGCAATCTGGAACATTTCGGTAAAAATGCTTCTGTGTTTACAGACAAGATTACAGGCAAAGTGCCTGGAATACTGCAGTTTATCATTGATAATGCTAGTTCTACAAGGGAGGCAGATATTCTTGTTATTGGTGCTTTGACAGCAATGTCTTGTTGTTTGCCTAAAATCACTAGTACTTATGATGGTATAGCTACCTATCCGAATCTGTTCTTTTTTATTACAGCCCAAGCATCGGCAGGTAAGGGAAAACTTGCTCTATGCACGAGAATTGTAAGAAAAATAGATAAGGAATTGAAGGATTTTGATGATGACAAAACTTTATTCATACCAGCAGATAGTAGTGCAACAGCATTTTGTCAAGCATTGAAAGATAATAATGAATGGGGACTATTGTTTGATACAGAAGGTGATACCCTTGCTAATAGCTTCGGTAAAGATTATAGCGACTTCTCGGCGCAATTAAGAAAAGCCTTTCAAAACGAGCCAATATCTTTACGAAGAGTTAGTTCGGGTCCTCTTAATGTGGATGAACCTAAGCTATCTACTCTGCTTACAGGCACTCCTGAGCAAGTTAAAAATCTTTTCCGTGATACAGAAAATGGATTGTTTTCACGATTTAGTTTTTGTATTCTATACGCCGAAGTGGTATGGAAGAATGTCTATAAATCAAGGAACGTGGATTTAAATAAGCTGTATGATGCTCTTGGAGACAGGTTTTACTTTATTTATCAAACCCTTATAAGGGAAAAAGAACTTGTGTTTGCATTGACGGAACAACAAGAAAAGATTTTTAATGTAGTCTTTGAGAAGATACAGTATAAAGCATCGGTAAAATACGGACCTAATATCTTAGGAACTGTACGTCGTTTGGCTCTTACTACCCATCGTATTGCAATGGTATTGACTATATTGCGCATTGAAGAAGATGGCGATGTAACTCAACCATTAAGATGTCGTGATGAAGATTTTGAAACTGCAATGACGATGGCTTTGACTATTATTGAACATGATATAGAGGTGTTTGTAAAGTTGTTCCCAAATGAGCGAAAATCAAATAAATACAACAAACAGATTCAAAGTTTCTTTGATGGATTGCCAGACGAGGAGTTTGATAGGCTAAAGTATCTTGAGGTGGCAAAAAAGCTTGGTATTCCAGATAACACAGCATCTAAATATATCAAGAAATTCAAAGACAACAACGACCTAACAAATACTAAATATGGTTTTTATATCAAAACCTCTGAATACGACGCTGCTGCTTAATGTGTTGTAAATCAATTATAAAATAGACCTCTGCCATAACAGAGGTCTTCTTATAACATTCTGCTTTGTCTGCTTTTTCCAGATTACCAACTTTGCTACTTGTCATTTATTCAATCTCTTGTAATGTTGAAATCTTTTTTTTGCTTAATGTTTGAAAACTTATTCTTTTTATTATACATTTGTGGTAATGAATGTAAGTATTAACTAAAACGATAATCACAAAACAGAAAATAGGATTTATACCGACATATTATATTGATAGATAGCGTTTTGTAGCTATCCTTGACCTTCAATTTCCACAATCGTCCTCTTTTAGGGGACATCATCTCAAGGATAAGTTATCAAGATGCCGTATATGCTACGGCGTGGAATAACTTGTTAGAGATGTGGGCGTGGAAACCCGAAGGTCAGGCAAGGGATAAATTCCACGCTTTTTTTATTTAATAAAAGTTCCATGTTGCGTGATTTGATAATAAGTAATAGTGTTGACAATCAATATAATAAGACATGAGTAAATTTTTCAAGATTTTATTAGCTGTATGTATGTTGTTTTCTGTCACAACAATAGGTTTTGGTCAAAGTGTCAAAAGGACTTATTCTCAATCACAGGAAAAGCCATTCGTAGTAGGTCAGGGTTATGGTAAATCCAGGTATGATAAAGGTATTATGACTATTGATGAAGCTATGGACATAAAAAAGGTAAGGATTAGAAATTTTGAGGATAGTTTTGAAGGTAAATTGCTGTCATCTGGAGTATTAGGTATTGTTGGTTGGGTGATGTTTTTAGCAATAAAGCAATCTTTGTAAATCAAACTGTAAGAATATGAGAAGATTAAGGTATTTGTATTTTTTTTCGATGATCTTATGCTTTTTGTCGTGTAAAGAACAACCAGCACAAGACCAACGCAAAAATTATAATCTCAAAGGTGAGGTCGTGAAAGCAGAATCTATTGTTAAAACAACGATTCCTTTAACAGAGATGTTTTGTGACATGTATGATCCAGAGTATGTTACCACAATTCAAATGCTTGGTAATTACGAACTGATATTCGATCAAAATGGAACTTTAAAAAAACACAAAGGCTACGACTTGCAAGGTAATGTTCTGTTTGATTTTGCATGTAGATATAATATGTCAGATAATTTGAGTCTATTGGGACCATCTCCAAACGACATAAATAGTGCCGTTAATGATGTTAGATACACAAAAGACACTTTAGGAAAAATTACATTAGCAACATATTACAAAAATTCAGAACCAATCTACGAAGCAACTGTCGTATATAGTGATGATGGAAATATCAAGTATTCTTCCAACAAATATTTGACCTTATGCAACGACACAGATTCTACTTTCTACGAATATACGTCCTATGACGAATTTGGAAATTGGACAGAAGCAAATGTCTCTTATAAAGGTGTCTTGCCAAAACATAATCTTAGATATTCTGTTAAGCGTCAATTCACTTATTCAGATTCTCAAGCAAAAGAACCTTTAATCAATCAACTTCATGCATACAACTCTTGTAATAAGAAAATCCCATCCAAAACTCGAAAAGTTAAAGTTAAAGGTTTTGGTGAAGTAATGCTCCCGAATTACATGAAATCTGATGAAGAAACAATGAATATTATTGAGAATGAGACAGGAAATCATTACCTGTGTATGTACCAATATGAAGGAACAGATGCTTATGCAAGTTTTTCTGTATTGTCAATGCCAGCTGAGTATGGTGATGATTATAATCAATATTCGCAATATGAGTTAGATGAATTAACTTCTGATAAAAGTGTTATGGATGAAGTTATCTACAATATGGCGCAGCAAGGAACTTACGTTTTCAAATCACATCCTCTTTCATTCGTTGATATTGATGATAAAAAATCTATGCTTTGGCGATATTATCGTTATGGCAAGGGGAGTCCAATTCCTGTTTATGTTGAAGTCTATACATTTAAGGGACATGATAATAGAGCAATATCTGTGACATTAAGTTATCAAAGCAATTTGTATGACTTATTCCATGATGATTTTGAAGAAATTATAAAATCAATCAAACTTGAAAACATCCAAAATGAAAAAAACAATTTGGACTATGTGCAACCAGATAAGCATTACTCCAATGCATATTTCAGTTTGAATTATCCATCTGATTGGCATATAATTCAAGATGAAAATCAAGTAACAGCAAATACAACCATTTCTCTTCAGATAATGGAAGAAGAAAAGAATGAATACGATTTCATACCAAATATCAATATTATCATATCGCCTTATAAATTTGAAGAGCCAACTTATGTTATTGCGCAACAAGCATCTAAAAACATGGAAGGTTTTTTCTCGGATTATAAACATTTAGGAATAAGTAGTATAACGATTGGTGGTTATTCAGGAAGTGTATTGGAGACAATACTGGGAATGAATGGCTATAGATACAGAAACAACCAATATGTGGTTAAAAAACAAGATAATACGACTTTTATC
>JAZLAL010000091.1:0-12160 GCA_045613185.1 Bacteroidales bacterium
GAAGCGTTAGAAACGAATTGAGTTCCTTTAACGTATGTTTTTTCGTTAACGCCGCAAACGAACATTGGAGTGTCGTCTTTTGAAGGAGCTGACATAACAACGTATTTAGCGCCAGCTTCGATGTGAGCTTGAGCTTTGTCCTTTGAGAGGAACAAACCTGTTGATTCAACAACGTATTCAGCTTCTACTTCATTCCATTTCAAGTTTGCTGGATCTTTTTCTGCAGTGATGCGGATTGGATTACCATTGACGATGAGGAGGTTTTTCTCTACGTCGAAATCTATTGTGCCGTCGAATTGACCGTGCATTGTGTCATATTTCAACATATATGCTAAATAGTCAACTGGACATAAGTCGTTAATACCGACTATTTCAATGTCATTACGAGTTTGAGCAGCTCTGAAAACGAAACGGCCTATTCTACCAAAACCGTTAATACCCACTTTAATTTTTGCCATACTTTTTATGTTTTTATAGTTTTAAAATAGTTTAACAAATTTGAAATATATTTTTCTTCTTTTCAAACCTGCAAATTTACATTTTTTTACTGAAACACAATAAGGGTATGAGAGATTTTTTTTGAGGGGGAATAAATGAACTAGAGGGACTAAAGGGACTAAAGGGGCTAAAGTTCCTCTATTCCCTCTGCCCCCTAATTAAAAAAAATTGACTTGTAGCCCTGTAGTCTTGTAGTCTTGTTGACTTTTTTATTATCTTTGCGCCAATATGGATAAGATTAGAAACTTTTGTATTATAGCTCATATCGACCACGGTAAGAGCACATTGGCAGACAGACTTTTAGAGAACACTAAGACATTATCACAGAAAGAGTTAGTCAATCAGGTTCTCGATGATATGGATTTGGAACGCGAGCGCGGCATCACCATCAAGAGCCACGCCATCCAGATGAATTATGTTAAAGACGGTGTCAACTACACCCTCAACCTCATCGACACTCCTGGCCACGTTGACTTCTCTTACGAAGTGTCACGTTCTATCGCAGCTTGCGAGGGCGCGTTATTAGTCGTCGACGCCACACAGGGCATCCAGGCTCAGACCATCTCCAACCTCTATATGGCGATGGAACACGACCTTGAAATAATCCCTGTCATCAACAAAATAGACATGGACAGCGCTAACCCGGAAATGGTGGAAGACCAGATCGTCGACCTTATCGGTTGCGAACGTTCTGAGATATTACGTTGCAGTGCTCGTAACAATATAGGCATTGAGGAAATACTCGAAGCTATCGTAAATAGAATCCCTGCTCCAAAAGGCGACCCTAACGCTCCACTGCAGGCTCTCATCTTCGACTCTGTTTTCAATTCATATAGAGGCATCATAGCCTACTTCCGTATCTTCAACGGAACAATCCGCAAAGACGACCTCGTGAAATTCTTCGCAACGAAGATGGAATATAACGCTGACGAAATCGGCGTGCTTCAGTTGAAACAGGTTCCAAAAGACGAGCTCTCAGCAGGTAACGTAGGTTATATCATTTCAGGTATTAAGACATCTTCTGAAGTAAAGGTCGGCGATACAATCACACACGTTGAAACACCTTGCGAAAAACCTATCGAAGGTTTCGAACATGTCAAGCCTATGGTTTTCGCTGGTGTATATCCTGTAAGTGCCGACGATTACGAAGAACTTCGTGCTTCATTGGAAAAATTACAGCTTAACGATGCTCCATTGGTATGGGAACCTGAGTCATCAATTGCATTAGGCTTCGGATTCCGCTGCGGTTTCTTAGGTCTCCTCCACATGGAAATCGTTCAAGAACGTCTCGACCGCGAGTTCAATATGGACGTCATCACCACTGTGCCTAACGTTTCATTCAAGGCTTATCTCACCGATGGTGAAGTCATCGACGTTCACAACCCAAGCGGTTTGCCTGAAGTTACGAAACTCGATCACATCGACGAGCCTTTCATCATTGCAGAAATCATCACCAAGAATGAATTCGTCGGTTCTATCATGAAGCTTTGTATCGACAAACGCGGTGTATTGATGAACCAGGTTTATCTCACCACCGACCGTGTCGAGCTTAAGTTCCAGATGCCATTGAGCGAAATCGTTTTCGACTTCTACGACAAATTAAAATCTATATCAAAAGGTTACGCTTCTTTCGACTATCATATTGCTGGTTACCAACAAGCAAGTCTTGTCAAGTTGGATATCATGTTGAATGGTGAAGTCGTCGACGCTTTGTCAACCTTGATTCACCGTGACAACGCATACGCTTTCGGACGTAAGATGTGTGAGAAGTTGAAAGAATTAATTCCTCGTCATCAGTTCGACATCGCAATCCAGGCTTCTATCGGAGCTAAGATTATCGCGAGAGAGACTGTGCGTCAGGTCCGTAAGGACGTTACTGCGAAATGTTATGGTGGCGACGTCAGCCGTAAACGTAAACTCCTCGAAAAACAGAAAGCTGGTAAGAAGAGAATGCGTCAAATCGGCAGTGTAGAAGTTCCACAGTCAGCATTCTTGGCTGTTTTGAAACTGGATTAATTAAGACACCGAGTCGCTGAGACTCCGAGACACTGAGATATAGACGTCATTGAAAGATGGCGTCTTTTTTTTAAAGTCACCGAGTTGCTGAGACTATGAGTCTATAAGTCTGAGTCTGAGTTCAGAGTCAAAATCATAGTTCAATAGTCACGTAGTGACGACAGAATATAGGCAGGTATGGAGCACGTAGTGCGGAATGCCTGTAAATCAAGAACCAATAAAGAATCATAGCACCGTAGGCACGACAGAAAAAAGATTCTGTCGCACCTACGGTGCTATGATTTATCGTAAACATCATTTTGCAGGGGTTTCGTGCTTCGCACTCCACCGCCTGCCTAGGAGATGTCATCCCTAACGGGACTTTTTTCAATTATTATAGGTGTGAACTTTAAACTTCAAATCGTTCTTTTCCTTGTCTTCCGGAACGAAAGTTATAGTTTTCGTTGTGTTTGGAAGAACATCGAAGTAATTTGCCGAGAACTCGCCTGCTTCTGTCGTTGAGACGAAGACGTCTTTCACAAATACCTTTGAGTTAAATTCGAGAGTGTATTTTCCATCAGCGAATGTAACCTTTGGTTCAAGTTCTGTCTTGACGAGTTTCAAATCTTTTGGATATACAAAGAAATGCAAGCGTTCACTCAATACCGTATCTTCTTCCATAAGGATTATACGTGCAAAGCATTCTGATTTTCTTTTCTTTGACACATTGATTTTAATGCTTTCTGGAAGTCTGTAACAGCTGTTTGCCTTAATATCAACGACTTCAGAGAACGCATACATCTGTTTTCCTTTCATATCTTCTACCAAGATACGAACTCGTCCATTTATGTCGCGTTGCAAGTCATTGCTAATCCAAAGATTATAAGAGCCATTAGCATTTTCATCCATACCTAATAATATAGGCGCATACATCTCACTGAGTTTATAATGGAATGCTTTTTTGTTTCCATAATAATCTATAGAAGCCCATGATATTGAAGGCCAAGCATCGTTGAGTTGCCAATAGAGAGAACCCATGCTGCGAGGACGTGAGCTGCGTTGTGCTGTTATAGCTACATCCATTCCGTAGGCTTGTGAGAGCTGACTGAGATATACATAATCTTCAAAGTCTTTTGGTTCCCCGAAATATTTAACAACGTGTTCCTTAATAAGTTTCTCACCTCTAGCATGTTTTTGATGCGCTTGTATAACAGGATTATCAAAGTCAAGGTTTTCATCAATCATCTTAAGCGTAGACATTGAAGGGTATGACTGATAACCGAATTCGCTATTGAAACGGCCCACTTTTTCTCTATAGATTTCGTAAGGCAGTTCGCCCCACCAGACGCCCCAATAGTGAACATCGCCTTCTGTAAGACTTGCTGCTCTACCCCATCCGTTTTTAGGAGAACTTGGCCAGTAAGGTCTGGATTTATCGTTTGTCTTAACGACTTCGTCCAACATTTCTTCAAAGAGTTTATCATAACCATCTTTCATCTCCTTGTATTCTTCATCAGACCAACCCATTGAATTTTGCCAACCCCAGTTGTAATAACCCTCACTGATTTCGTTATTGCCGCACCACAATGCCAAGGAAGGATGATTCTTATATCTTATGACTTGTTTTTCAGCTTCTTTTCTTACATTATTAATATATTCATCGCTGTAAGGATAAGTAGAACCAGCGAACATAAAGTCTTGCCATACGAGAATACCGAGGCTATCGCAGATTTCATAGAAATAATCAGGAGGATAGATGCCACCGCCCCAGATACGCAACATATTCATGTGAGCGTCGCCAACACATTGTTCAAGAAGCTTTTGTGTTCTCTCCTTCGACATCCATGAAGTAATCATGTCTTCTGGGATATAGTTGGCACCTTTCATATATAAAGGTGTTCCATTAACTTTGAAGTAAAACGCTGTTCCGATGCTGTCAGGTTCTTCCACCATCTCAATGGTGCGGATACCCATTTTTATATCTTTTTCTTCAATGATATTTTCATTATCAAGCATCTTAACATTGAATGTGTACATATTTTGTTCACCTAATTCATTAGGCCACCACAACTTAGGATTTACAATCTCAAATGGGAATGAGAAATGATTGCTGCCTTTTTTAAGCTGAACGTTATTATCTAAAATCTTAACGTCATCTTTGAATAGCTGCAAGTTCACATCATGTTCTTTGTCAGCCTCAATATATGCTTCAAAACATAAATCTGCCTTATCTTCTTGAATAGCAGTGGTGATGATTGTAGCAGAATTCATTGTAGAACGAGTCCATGCTTTAAGATAGACAGGCTGCCAGATTCCCATATTCATGTAACGAGGAGCCCAGTCCCAACCATTTTGATAAGCGGCCTTACGCATAACGGCATATTTTTCAGGGAAGCGAAGAGGATATGTTTCAATCAAGCTATCTCTCACTTTATCAAAAGGATAGAATTTAATTTTAATATTATTATCCTTTTCTTTTAAAACATCCTCCACATCACAAGTCCATGTTCGGAACATATTGTCTGCATAAAAAAGATGCTTGCCATTAAGCCACACATCTGCGTAAGTATCAAGACCTTCGAAAACAAGTTCTATCACATCTTCATTCATAATACCTTCTACTGCGTCAAAGCTCAAGGTATAAACCCATTCACGCTGAGGTATCCATTGCAAAGATGGCTCCACATCACTGTAATAAGGATGAGGTATCAAACCTTCCTCATACATATCTGCAATTATCACAGACGGAAGATTGACTTGCATATTAATATCCAAGGTGTCTGTCTTGACATTCCATGAATCATTCAAGTTTTGAATCATAGGATTGGAATGTTTCTCAGCACATGAAAACAGCATCAGAAAAGCCGCGACCACAAATAAATTACGAATTCTCATAATCTTCCTTTCGTTTATAAAAATCAGTTGGTTATAATTATTTCTATTGTTATTTTTCAATTTGTAAAGTTATGGTAAAATAATATGATAACAAAGCATTTGCTTTACATTAACCATTATTTAACTATTCTTAACAATATTTAACATTTCTTTAATGAGTGAAGGAGACGACACTTTCCAGCACATAGCCGCACCTGTATTGTCAACTTTCTCAGGATAAAGGTTTTGGCAGTAATTATCGACATCAACTGTTAAAGAAGCGTGGCAGTTTGAAACGCCTGTTTCGTTAATAATTTTTGTAACGTTATTTACGTTAACGCCACCGCCAGCCATAATTTTAATCTTATCGCCATATTGCTGTTGCATTTTAGCGATCATTTCTATACCATCAACAGCTTTTGGCTTGCAACCAGAAGTGAGGACTTTGTCAAATCCTAAGTCAACCAAGATTTGCAATGCTTTGAGAGGATCATTACAAGCATCGATAGCGCGGTGGAAAGTGAACTTCATTCCCTCTCCTGCCTTCATCATAGCTTTGATTTTTTCCACGTCCAAATCGCCGTCTTCTGTCAGAGCTCCGATAACAACTCCTTCATAACCAAGTTCTTTAATCAAAGCGATATCGATACACATCATTTCGAGTTCCGCATCATTATAGATATAATTTCCTGAACGAGGACGAATTAGAACTCTGACTGGAATTCTCATGTCTGCTGCGACTTTTTTCAATGTTCCATATGATGGTGTTACACCGCCAACTTCTAAAGATTCGCACAATTCAGTGCAATGCGCGCCATTTTCTTGAGCGTTAATCACTGATTGATAACCATTTGTACAAATTTCTATTCTTACCATATCTATATATTTATTTTAATTCATAAAGAGTTGCAAAAATAATATTATTTATTAAATTTTAAGAGAAAAAAGTAAAGTTATCGGCAATATTTTCAAAGACAACGGAAATACACAAACAAGTCAACGGGCAAATGAATAAAGACAACGTTTTTTTTAAAATTTTAAAATCCTAAAACTTTAAAATTCTAAAGTTAAAAAACTTGCAGTCTCGTGGTCTTGTAGTCTTGTAGTCTTTTTGTATCTTTGCAAAAAATTAAAAAGCGAGATGATTTATCCTAAAGATTTTGAGAATAAGATTGGATTTATGTCTATAAAAAATAGACTTATTGAGTTATGCATCAGTGATATGGGAAAAGAATTTGTTGAGAAGATGCGATTCAGTTCCGACATCAGCAGAATCAAGGTTCGTCTCTCACAAATAGAAGACTTTCTTTCTTTATTACAAAACGGTGTTCCCTTCCCTATCAGAGATTACAATGACTTACGCAGCGACTTCAAACATCTCAGCATCGAAGGAACCGTCATCAGCATTGAAAGTCTTTTTGCTCTAAAACCAACTTTGACAGCATTATCATACGTCTTTAATTTTTTCAAATCAGAATCAGCAGATAAAGTAAAGTCGCTCAAAGCATTAGCTGAAGGAATCGAAATAGACAGACACCTTTTCACAGAAATCGCACGTCTCATTGACGACAAAGGCGAGATTCCTGATAGTGCCTCACCTGAACTCGCAGAGATTCGCCGCGAGATAAGAAAAAAGCAGACATCCATCGACCGTCGTATGCGCAAAATCCTCACTGACGCAAAAACAGCAGGCTGGACCGACAGCACTGCAGAACTCACCATACGCGACGGACGCCCTGTAATTCCAGTGAAAGCTGCCGACAAAAGAGCACTCCGTGGTTTCATCCACGACGAATCAGCAACAGGACAAACCGTTTACATAGAACCTGCTGAAATATTCGATACTAACAACGAAATCAGAGAGTTAGAATATGCAGAACGCCGTGAAATAAACAAAATCCTACTTGCTTTCTCTCAACTACTTCGTCCTGAAATTCCAGAACTCCTCAAAGCCTGGAACTTACTTGGACTCATCGATTTCATCAGAGCAAAATCTTTACTTTGCAACGAATATAAATGCGTCATTCCTGAAATTCAAGACGAACCAATGTTCTTATGGCGTCAAGCACGACATCCATTGTTGGAACAAAAACTGAAGTCTCAAAACAAACAGATAACGCCTTTAGACTTAAACCTCGACAATGATAACAGAATTCTTGTCATTTCTGGTCCAAATGCCGGCGGTAAATCAGTGTGTCTCAAAACTATAGGACTCGTTCAATATATGCTTCAATGCGGACTCGCCGTACCAATGGAAGTCGATTCTAAATGCGGCATCTTCCACGATATGTTTATCGATATCGGCGACTCTCAATCCCTTGAAAATGATTTAAGTACATATAGTTCCCACCTTCTCAACATGAAGGAATTGCTTGGTCACGCCAACAAACGCACCTTATTTTTAATAGACGAATTCGGTACAGGAACAGAACCTCAACTCGGCGGCGCAATTGCGGAAGCTATCTTATTGAAACTTAATGATAAGAAATCTTTTGGCGTAGTAACAACTCACTATGCAAATCTGAAACTTTTAGCTGATAACCATCAAGGTATCGTCAATGGTGCAATGCTGTTCGACACTAGGTTTTTGCAACCTCTTTATGTGATGATGACTGGCAAACCTGGCAGCTCATTCGCTTTTGAAATTGCAAAAAAAATCGGTTTTCCTCAAGAAATTCTCAACGACGCAGCCGAAATTGGAGGTAAAGAGCATCTCAATTTCGACCAACAACTTCAACAGCTTGAAATTGAGAAAAAAGAAGTTCGCAAAAAAGAATACGAATTAAAAGTTGCCGACAACCTTCTCAATGAAGTCGTTACGAAATATAAAAATCTTCTAGGTGATTTAGAGAAAAGAAAAAATACACTTCTCAAAGAAGCAAACAAAGAAGCTCAGTCGCTCATCGACAAGGCTAATGCCAAGATAGAACGTACCATTCGCGAAATAAAAGAGGCTCAGGCTGAAAAAGAACGCACCAAAGAACTGCGCCAAGATTTGAAAGGAATGAAGCAACAACTTGAAGATGATGCTAAAATCATTTCTAAAAATCTTAAAATCGAAGAAAAAGAAAAGAAAAACGATCAAGACCTGCAAGTCGGTAATATGGTTCGCATCAACGAAATGGAAGTCGTAGGCGAAATCATTGCCATCAGCGACACCGACATAACCATAGAATTTGGCAGCGTTAAATTAAAAACAACAGCCGATAAAGTCGTTAAAATCAGTAAGAAAGAAGCGAAGAAATCTATCAGCAATCCGACTTATCTCCGTAAGGCAATCATGGATGACATCAACGAAAAAGCTGCCAACTTCAACCTTACTTTAGACGTAAGAGGAATGCGCGGCGAAGAAGCACTCGACGCCGTTTCAAAATACATCGACGACGCTTCTTTATTAAGCATCAAGAATATCAGCATCTTACACGGAAAAGGCAACGGAATCTTACGTCAACTGATACGTCAACAACTCAGCAAAATGTCGTGTGTACAACAGATGCAAGACGCAAGCCTCGAGACAGGAGGCCACGGAATAACCAGAGTAACACTGAAGTAGGACATAACAATCCACTAATCTACACGAAATCATACGAATATTCTTTTCGTGCTAGTTTGGTATTTTTTTCGTAGACTACAGTTTCCTGCAAAGAGTTTCATCATTTATTTCTTCTGACGACAATAAAAAAGAACCCCAGAAAATTTTCTGAGGTTCATATTTCTAAAGTTCTAGAATTTAGAATTCTAAGGCTTTTTTAATGTCTTCTACTGCGTCGAGTTTTTCCCAAGCGTAAAATTCTACGTTCTTGTAGATTTTGCCGTCTTCTTTGAAAGTATCTTTATCTTCGTAGAACACTTCAACTTTTTCACTTCTGCAGTCGCGGCCGAAGTGACCGTAAGATGCTGTTGGTTCAAAGATAGGATTTTTCAAGCCGAATCTCTTGACGATAGAATAAGGACGGAGGTCGAAGATACCTTTCAAGCGTTCTGCTATTTCAGCGTCGCTCATTTTCTTGCCGTTTTCAGCTTTAACGTGAGCTGTTCCGTTTGTATTAACGTAGAAACCAACAGGTTGTGCCACGCCGATAGCGTAAGCTATTTGAACGAGAGCTTCGTCGCATGCGCCAGAAGCCACGAGGTTTTTAGCGATATGACGTGCTGCGTAAGCTGCTGAACGGTCGACCTTTGAAGAGTCTTTGCCAGAGAATGCGCCACCACCGTGAGCACCGCGACCGCCGTAAGTGTCGACGATAATCTTTCTACCTGTGAGACCAGTGTCGCCATGAGGACCGCCGATAACGAACTTGCCTGTTGGATTGACGAAAAGTTTCATATCAGGTTTGAAAAGAAGTTTCACGCGTTGTGGCAAAAGTTTCTTCACTCTTGGAATGAGAATTGTTCTTACGTCATGTTCGATAGCACGAATCATAGCTTCGTCGTCATCGAGGAACTCGTCATGTTGAGTTGAGATAACGATAGTGTCTATGCGGAGAGGTTTCCAATTTGGACCATACTCTACTGTCACTTGAGACTTAGCGTCTGGACGAAGATATTTCATCTTCTTGCCTTCGCGACGAATTTGTGAAAGCTCGTGTAATAAGATGTGTGACAATTCTATTGTAAGAGGCATATAAGAATCTGTCTCTTTACAAGCGAAACCGAACATCATGCCTTGGTCGCCAGCGCCTTGTTCTTCTTCAACATTACGTTCAACGCCACGGTTGATGTCTTGAGATTGTTCATGAATTGCTGAAATCACACCGCATGATTTGCTGTCGAATTGATATTCAGCTTTATTATAACCTATACGTTCGATAACGCGACGTGCTGTCTTTTGGATATCAACATAACCTGTTGACTTGACTTCGCCAGCGATAACAGCGAGACCTGTTGTCACCAATGTTTCGCAAGCGACTTTTGACTCTGGGTCTTGACGAAGCATTTCGTCCAAGACAGCGTCTGAAATTTGATCGGCCACTTTATCTGGATGGCCTTCTGATACTGATTCTGATGTGAAATAATAGCCCATAACAAATTAAATTTTTTGTTTAAAATAATTAATTTGCGGTAAGTTTGAGATTGAAATAGTGAGGAAAAAAACATTGTTTTAGCATTTTTTTCTCGTGGTTGCAATCAATCAAATCTTTCCACGTTTATGTCTGCAAAGATACAACAGTTTTTTCAAACGTGTATGCTTTTTTAGTAGAAAAATGTTATTTTTGCAAAAAATAAAAACAAACATGTCAATAATAGTTCAAAACGTAACAAAACAATACGATAATCAGTTGGCACTCAACGATGTATCACTAACTATAGGCAAAGGAGAAATCGTTGGATTATTAGGTCCTAATGGAGCGGGAAAATCAACATTGATGAAGATAATCACATGTTTCATTCCACCTACCAAAGGAACTGTCAGCGTTGAAGGTTTTGACATCTGGGAACAATCTATGGAAGTACGCAAACGCGTCGGTTATTTACCAGAACACAATCCTTTATATTTAGACATGTATGTTAAAGAATATTTAGAATTCATTGCAGGCATACATCACATCACAGGACAAGAAGCCAGCAAGCGCATCAATGAAATGATTGAAATGACTGGTCTTGGCGTCGAAATGCACAAGAAAATCGGAGCATTATCAAAAGGCTACAGACAACGTGTAGGCTTGGCACAAGCCATGATTCACAATCCATCAGTATTGATTTTAGACGAACCGACATCAGGTCTCGACCCAAATCAACTAATCGACATCAGACGATTGATTAAAGATTTAGGCAATGAAAAGACCGTTTTGTTATCGACACATATCATGCAAGAAGTCGAAGCACTTTGCGACAAGGTCATTATTATTAATAAAGGTGTAGTCGTTGCCAACGACAATATTGAGAACTTGACAAAAGAATCTGACAATGTTTTAGTCGTTGAATTTGACGGCAAAGTAACATCAGAAATGTTAAGTGCAATTGTCGGATTGAAGCAAGCAAAAGCCATCAAGGAAAACCATTGGATTTTGGAACCTAAAGCCGATTTAGACATCAGGCAAGACCTGATGCGCTGGGCTATTAATAATAATGTGATAATAAAAAGCATGCAGAGGGAAGAAACCAGTATAGAGGAGTGTTTCCAAAAACTAACTAAATAAGATAGTTTAAGGATTAAGGTTTAAAGTTTAAGGATTATTTTCCCGATCTTTAAACCTTAAACTTTAAGCTTCAAACCATATCAATATTTTTTTTAAAAAATTATTCTATCATATTGTTTTATAACAAAAAAAGTTTTAATTTTGCACCCTGTTTTACAGAATAGAAAACAAATGTTGAATTAACAGCATAAATTATTATTAATCAAATGGATACATTAAGTTACAAAACAGTTAGCGTCAACAAAGAAAATGCCAACAAGAAATGGTATATCGTTGATGCTGAGGGCCAAGTACTTGGTAGATTAGCTTCAGAAGTAGCACAGGTCCTAAGAGGTAAGAGGAAGACATGCTTTACTCCCCACAGTGATTGTGGCGACAATGTCATAATTATCAATGCCGAGAAAGTCGTCCTCACCGGCAAAAAATTAACAGAAAAAACTTACGTTCACCACACAGGTTATCCTGGTGGACAAAGATTCAGAACTGTAGAAGAACAATTAAAGAGAAAACCAATCGCAGTTCTTGAACACGCTATCAAAGGAATGCTTCCAAAGACAGTTCTTGGAAATGCAATGTTCCGTAATTTGTACGTTTATGCAGGTCCTGACCACAAACATCAGGCACAACAACCAATTGAACTTAAAATCAACACC
>JAZLAL010000092.1:0-2049 GCA_045613185.1 Bacteroidales bacterium
ATGTTGGTAATGTATATTATAATAGATGGTATCATTTTTACATCTTTGATACTCAACTTTAATGCTGTCATTGTCAATTTTGTTGTACCCAACTGCATAGCATATACTTTGCGTAAAAACAATTGCAAATAATGTTATAATTAACCGTTTCATATCTTTATTTTTGCGAAAATTACTTTTCGTAATTTTCATCTTTTAATGACAATTCTAACAGACATTCATCAATCGGTATCAACAAAGGAGGCAATATTTTTACGCCCTTATTTTCATATCCCTTAAAAAACGAAAAGGGTTCACAGGCTTTTAACACCTTTGTATTGCGGACAATGTCTTCGTTGGTCAGGTATTGCTCAAATTTTTCAGGAAATATGAAATTAAGGTCAAAAATCAGACCCTTGACATCTATACAAATAAGTATCTGAACATTTCGACTTGTTTTTTTACTTGCTTCAATAAATTCGGCACGACGTTCTTCATCATACCCTTCCAATACTTTTCTAACAACATATTTATAGAAAGCAATTCTGTTTTCGAAGTCGGCATTAACACAATCTATAAGTTCCCTGAATTCCATTTCATTCTCATAATGAAATATACTGAATAGATCCTCTTCATACCCCTTAAGGCCACAAAATTTGACTACACTTGAAGATTTGTATTTATAAAAAACAGTATCTTTACCATATATGTTGTAATCAACTATCCACCCATCAGGAAGATTCCTATCAAATGCATAACACACCGTTTGTATCAAGACTGATGACAGAAACAACAAGAAATATCTTTTCATACTCTCAATATTTATATTCTATATCAAAAATGTGCAACAGTTTTATCCAGTTATAGTTAAAGTTTTTAACTCCTTGTGTTTGGTATGAATCACTTTTTTTGTAATGACTTTGAAATTCATCAAAATACGAATTGAATACCGCTAATATAACAAATGAAAAGGCCATTGTCAACAGGGCGAGGAAAAAGTTTATATGCAGAAAGAAAAAAAGATGCAACCCACGCTTATCATTAACAAATCATAAAACCATCGCTTCCACTGAACCAACACACCCTACCCTGCATTATATATGCAAACGGCACGACCGCCGCGGGAATTCAATAAGTCACTCAAAGAGAGACTGCGGCCTGGTTTACACCTGCATCACATTGGGGTCGTCATTATCCGGTTCGGCGGCGTGCTGTTTGACTATGTATAACAAATAAAAAACAACAGTTATGAGCATGTTAATGAAAAGAAACGGCCAACAGTGGCTGCCAAGCATCTTCAACGATTTTTTCAACAGCGACATCCTTGTGCGCAACAGTTCAACAGCACCCGCAATCAACGTTTTTGAAACCGAGAAGGAGTACAAGGTTGAGGTTGCAGCAGCCGGCATGTGCAAGGACGATTTCAAGATTCACATTGACAGCGAGAACGACCTCACCATCACAATGGAGAAGAACTGCAACTGCTGCAAGGAGAGTGGCGAGTGCAAGGACAACAAGAAGTGTGACGACAAATGCGACGAACACAAGTGCGAGGAGAAGAAGCACGAGCAGGGCCGTTTCCTGCGCCGCGAGTTCTCATACACCAGATTCCAGCAGACACTTATCCTGCCCGATGATGCCGACACCGACAAGATTGAGGCAAAGGTGAAGCACGGCGTGCTGCACATTGACATTCCAAAGAAGGCTCATAGCGACGAGCAGAAGGTTAGTAGAATTATTGCCATTGAATAACAAAACCCAAGTTTTGTTATCGGTGAGTTTTGCGGCTAAAAGCAAAACGAGCCAATGACATTAGTTTTGTTATCGGTGAGTTTTGCAGCCATTGGTCGCGTGAAGCATAGAGAATAGTTATGCCACGCGGGTGGCTAAAAGCAAAACGAGCCAACAAGACTGTAAACATTGAATGAGATACGGGCGGTGTGCTGTTGCGCACCGCCGTTTTTTTTCGTATCTTCGCAGAGAAACATTGCTGATAAAAACGCAAACAATAAATACAACAGACAATGAAAAGAATCGTTTATTCACTTTTAACACTATCGATTATGCTAT
>JAZLAL010000093.1:0-6642 GCA_045613185.1 Bacteroidales bacterium
GTAAAAAATAATTAACAATTAACAATTGTAGAGGCGTCACCCCTGTGGCGTCTCTTTTTTTTTGAACTAAGAACTAAGAACTCTGACACTGACTGCTGACTGCTGATAGCTGATAGCTGACAGCCTTAGTAAAAAAAAACTTTAGCCTTTTGTGATTTGTCTTTAAACTTTTATTACTTTTGCCCTCGCATAAGGAGCTCTTACGAACTATGCGTTACGAAGAGTGAAAAGGGAATCCGGTGTGAATCCGGAACAATTCCAGTTGCTGTAAGTCCAACTCTTTATGAGTTTGTTTGCCGCATTCTTTGCCACTGATTAAGTTCGGGAAGGCGCGGCAAATTGGACAAGTCAGAAGACCTGCCTTATGATTCAATGGATATCAACCTGCTGGAATACGGGTCGTTATCAACTGATTTTTTAATTGCTAACATTATTAGCCAACGTTAACGTCGTTCAGCATGCGCTTGCGTATATGCTAATGTCGTGTCTTCGTCGCTTATAGTTACGCAGTTAAAGTCGTATTCGTTAATCGTGATATAACCCTTATGACAATGGATGCAATCCAGAATTATAGCCACAGTCAGGAGAATAGTAATCGTATCCTCAAGAGAAATTTGTGGAAATTCTTCAAAATCCTGCGTGCTCAAGCAAATCCTATATATGGCATGCTTGAAGCCTGTCCTATTAATTTCGCTTGGATTACAATTATCGATAAATCCAATCCTATGAACTCCAAGCGTATCCCAATCTCAAAATTCGTCGGCTCTCTGAAAAAAATGCCGTCAACGAGTAAATATTATCAGCTGAACATACTTGCTAACGAAATAATATACATCAACGAGCTCTCCATCGAAAATGTAAAGAGCGTTATTGCTGATGCTATAATCAAATATGAATCTAAGCAATATCATTTATAAACTTAAATCTAAAGTCATGAAAAAAGTATTTACTCTTCTGATGGTTGCGTTGGTCTGCGTATCAATGACTAATTGCAACAGAAAAATTAAAAATCAACTTGAAGAATTGGATGAACGCGTCTCTGCGCTCGAGGAAATCGCTAAAAAAACAAATGCCGACATCGCTGCTTTGCAAAATATCGTCAATGCAATTCAGAATAATGTCTTTGTAACTGATGTGATTAAGACATCTGATGGTTACACCATTCAATTCTCTGATGGCACGAGTGCAGTGATCTCTAACGGAAAAGACGGCTCTAATGCTCCTGTCATTTCTATCAGACAAGACACCGACGGCAACTATTACTGGACTCTCAACGGCGAATGGCTTATCGTTGATGGTGAAAGAGTTCGAGCCAATGGCAAAGACGGTATAGACGGAACTAATGGAACTAACGGACAAAATGCTATTACGCCTAAAGTGCGTATCAATCCTGATACTAAAGAATGGGAAATCTCTGTCGATGGTGGTAATGCATGGGAACCTACAGGCGTTATCGCTGAAGGTAAAGATGGTATTGACGGCACAAACGGAACAAATGGAACCAACGGTTCAACTCCTCAAATCTCTATCAAGAAAGACGTTGACGGTAACTATTACTGGACTCTCGACGGCGAATGGATTATCGTTAATGGTGCAAAGGTACGTGCTAACGGCATTGACGGCGGTAGCGGTTCTAATGGCATAGCTCCTCAAATCCGTGTCAACCTTGATACTTACGAATGGGAAGTGTCAACAGATGGCGGTCTCACATGGACATCTACAGGCGTTAAGGCTCAAGGTAGCGATGGTGACTCTTTCTTCCAAAATGTCGATGCTTCAAACCCTGATTACGTCATCGTGACTATGGCTGACGGCAGTGTAATTCTCCTCGCTCGTTACGACGGTTCGGCTCCAATGTTTGTCATCATAAACGCTCCGCAAATCGCACAGATAGAATATGGTAAGACTGTCGAATATACAGTTGAAACAGAAAATGTCGCTGAGTATATCATCAATGCTCCTGAAGGATGGCGTGCGGATTATGCAGACAACACTCTCGCAATTACAGCTCCTGCAAAGGAATTATGTCACTTCGATAAAGAAGGAACAATCGCTATCACTGTCGTTTCTGAAGCTGGCAAGATGGCAATCGCGAAAGTCAAAGTCATGGCAGGCGAGTGGATTCAAGAAATGGAACTCAGAACTTTGACATTTGAAGATGCTGACGCTAAATTTTCTCCTTACGAATTGAGCTACTGCGGCGCATACATCAGCACATGGAGCGACCTCATCGCTGAAGACCAATATATGAGCAATCTTATCTACGACATGACCGGCAGCGAACCTTATTATTGGTATGATGAAAACAATACCGAACTCCTTCACGCATTCCCATATAATTACAACTCTTACGCTTACTGGGGCGGCGGTCAGGCTATTTCAAATTATGCTAATACTGATTATGAGACATACGGTGATTACAACAATCAGCTTACTGTCTATGGCGAGGAAGGCGCTGGCGGTCATAATGGTTCTGCTAACTTCTGCATGCACTTCGGTTATAAAGATAATTCTGGTTATAACTTCACTGAAGAGCTGCCTTCTTTCATGTTCGGCGACGGCGTGCCTAGAGTCATCGACCACATTTATGTAAATAATTCTACTTATGCTTTAAACTGTTATATCAATGGCAATGGCTTGACTGATAACATAGGTGAAGATGATAAGGCTTGGATTATCGCTAGCGGTTACGATGAAAATGATGAATTAGTTTCAGAAGCAACATTCTATCTTGTCAATGGTCCAGATAATGTCGTGATGGAATGGACAAAATGGGATTTGACTTCACTCGGAAAAGTATTGAGAGTTGAGTTTAATGTGGCAGGAACTAACGACAACGGATATGGTTATTCACAACCTGCATATTTCGCTTACGATGATGTTGCTGTTCAATTCCAAGGTGAAAAAGTCTTCAAATAATCAAGATGAAAAGAATTTTTGAAAAATTATTGATACTCATATCTTGTGTTGCGCTAACAGCTTGTAATATTGACGATGAGTTCTTTGCGCCGAAGATTACTCTCGACAATGAAACTGGTATTTATACAGTGAAATATGGTCGTGAGATAATCATAGAACCTACTTACGAGCATGCTGAGAATGCGACATTTTTATGGATGATAGATGGTGAAGTTATTGAGACTTCACCGTCATTGTCCTTCTCTCGAGAGGAAGTGGGTGAGTATTACGTCACTTTAAAAGTCACTACGGAATATGGCTCTGACGAGGAAGAGATTCGTATCGATGTGGTTGAATTGGAGATTCCAACGGTAAGCATCGCTGGCAATAAGAAGATGACTGTCACTCTTGAAACGGAAGTCGTCCTTAATGCTTCAGTGCGTGAGACTTCGCTTCCTACAAAATTTGCGTGGACTGTCAATGATGTAATCGTAGGTAATGAGCATAGTTACACATTTATAGCTAAAGAAATCGGAAACTATATCGTCAAGGCGACTGCCAAAAACGAGGACGGTGCACATAGCGATATGATTGAGATTGAAGTGGTAAATGCTGACGACCTTCCATTTACTTGGGATTTTGAAAAGTATTCATATCATACTGTTAAAGGAAGAAAACTGCTCATCAAACCTTTGCAGTCTAATGATATTTATGACGTGAAGTATTCTTGGAATGTTTCAGAAATTTCAGAAATGACATCTACAGATTCTAAGTTTGTCTTCATCGCTGATAAAGCAGGCGTATATCATATCAATGCTGTAGCGACAAAAGACGATGGCGACAATCCGATTAGCGTTACGAGAAATTTTGTCGTGACGGTTTATGATGAAAAAGAATTCTATTGTCCTAAAAACGGAGCTTCTCAAGCTGATTGGAACAAGGTCTTTGAATACACTCCTGCGCCGGGACAGTTTATCAATGAATTGAAAACCGGAGGCTTCGATGCTTCACATAATAATCCAGAGGCTGCTATAACATACGCAGAAGGTCGTCTTATCAACAACAACTGGATTTCATTAGGCGGTTTCGGCGGTTATGTGGTCGTCGGCTTCGACCATAGCATCAGCAATTCTCGTTCTTACGATTTGGGAATTGTCGGCAATGCCTTCGACGGCTCGTCAGAACCTGGTGTTGTGTGGGTGATGCAAGATGAAAACGGCAACGGTTATCCTGACGATACTTGGTATGAACTTGCTGGCTCTGAACACGGAAAGTTCGAGACTTACAGAGATTATGTCGTGACATATTATCGTCCTTCTGGAATTGGAATGCCTGTGCAATGGACCGACAATTACGGCAACAGCGGAGAAATAGATTATCTCGCGCAATTCCATGACCAAGATTGTTATTATCCTCTTTGGATTGGAAAGGACTCATATACTTTGAAAGGAACACGACTCGAAGCTCGCAACTACGACCAGTCTGGCAATGGCACTTATTGGGTGCAGCCTCATTACGATTGGGGATATGTCGATAACTTCAGTCCGACGGATTTCAACTCATCAGACAAAGCAAACCTTTTCAAGATATCTAATGCCATCGACTTTGAAGGCAATCCTGTTAATCTGAGTCACATCGACTTCGTGAAAGTGCAATGCGCTCTCAATGCCAAGAGCGGCTGGCTCGGAGAACTCTCCACAGAAGTATGCGGATTTTACGATTATAGTTTAAAGAGATAACATATGAAAAAAGCTAATAGCTATCAGCCGTCAGCCATCAGTCTACGGTGCCTGAGCCTGTCGAAGGCAAATGTTGGCACTTCGACAAGCTCAGTGACCAGCATCTTTTTCGTCTTTGCGACTCTGTGTCTCTGCGTCTTTACCTCCTGCATGGAATGGGACTATGGTCTTGAAGAAAGCTTCGACACTTCGGCATCTGGCGAGGGCTTGTTTATATGTAATGAAGGTAATTTCCAATATGGAAATGCGACATTGTCATATTATAATCCTGAGACGAAAGAGATACAAAACGAGGTGTTCTATCGTGCCAATGCGATGAAACTCGGCGATGTGGCGCAGTCGATGATAATTCGCGACAGTATCGGATGGGTTGTCGTTAATAACTCGCATGTTATTTTTGCAATAGACATCAATACATTTAAAGAAGTAGGTCGCATCACGAATCTTACTTCTCCGAGATATATTCATTTCATCTCTGATGAAAAGGCTTACGTCACGCAGATTTGGGACAACCGTATCTTCATCGTGAATCCGAAACGTTACGAGATTACGGGTTATATCGACATTCCTAATATGACGATGGAAAGCGGTTCAACCGAGCAGATGGTTCAATACGGAAAATATGTTTACGTCAATTGCTGGTCGTATCAGAATCGTATATTGAAGATTGACAGCGAGACTGACCAAGTCGTTGATGAACTTGTCGTTGGAATACAGCCGACATCTCTTGTGATGGATTGTAATAATAAATTATGGACAGTGACCGATGGCGGTTATGAAGGCTCGCCTTACGGACATGAGGCTCCGTCATTATATCGTATCGACACTGAGACTTTCACTATTGAGAAACAATTCAAATTTAAGTTCGGTGACGCGCCTTCAGAGGTGCAGCTCAACGGAACGAAAGACAAACTCTATTGGATTAACGACGACATTTGGGAGATGGATGTCACGGCAGAACGTGTTCCAGTGCGACCTTTCTTGCCTTATAACGAAACTATATATTACGGATTGACGGTATGTCCGCGCACTGGCGATGTATATGTCGCCGATGCTATCGACTACGTTCAACAGGGAATGATTTATCGTTATTCAAAAGAAGGAAATTTGATAGACGAGTTTTATGTAGGAATTATTCCTGGAGCTTTTTGTTGGAAATAAAATGAGAGAAATGAAGAAAATTCACCTTATATTAATACTTATATTATCGTCTGTTTTTGCGAATGCACAAGAGAATGATGACATAAAATGGTATCTCAATCTTCCTGAAATATCAATTTATGCTGAACGTCCGATTAAAGAAATAGGCGTGCAGCGGACCAAGATGGACTCGATAGTTCTTAAAGAAAATATAGCTCTTTCTGTGGCTGATGTCCTTACATTTAACTCTTCTATCTTTGTCAAAAATTACGGTCGTGCAACATTGTCGACGGTGTCTTTCCGCGGAACATCGGCATCGCATACACAGGTTTCGTGGAACGGAATGAAAATCAACAATCCTATGCTTGGCATGACCGACTTCTCAATGATACCGTCATATTTCATCGACGACGCCACTCTGTTACATGGAACTTCTTCAGTCAATGAGACAGGCGGCGGCCTCGGCGGCTCGATACAACTCTCGACAAAACCAGCAAAGGAAGACGGCTTCGGATTGCAATATATTCAAGGTGTCGGTTCGTTCAAAACATTCGATGAGTTTTTAAGATTGACATACGGCAACGAACACTGGCAGACCTCGACGCGTGTGGTTTATTCGTCATCACCGAACGATTTCGAATATCGTAATCATGACAAGAAGGAAAATGTCTATGATGAAAATATGAATATCATCGACCAATATTATCCTATTGAAAGAAATAGGAGCGGTGCGTTCAAGGATTTTCATTTTCTGCAAGAAGCATATTATAACACAATGAAAGGTGATAGGTTTGGATTTAACGCTTGGTATATAAATTCCAACAGAGAACTTCCGATGCTTACCGTCGACTATGGCGATGACACG
>JAZLAL010000094.1:0-9853 GCA_045613185.1 Bacteroidales bacterium
TTTGACCGCCACCTAAGCGAGCCTGAGCGCGTTTGTCTAACAATTCTTGAATTTTTTGTTCAATTACCATAATATTAGGATTTAATTGATGTTTCTGATTTATAATTATTTGTTTTTATCTTCGCAGAGTTCTGTCAAAACGCCACATGTTGATTTTGGATGCAAGAAAGCGATGCTTAAGCCTTCAGCGCCGCCACGTGGAGCCTTGTCGATGAGACGAATGCCAGCAGCTTCTGCTTCAGCAAGTTGACCTTCAATGTTTTCAACTGCGAAAGCGATGTGATGCATGCCGCCTTTGCCACCGTTCTTTTCAATAAATGAAGCGATTGTACTTTCTGGAGATGTTGGTTCCAATAATTCAATCTTGGTTTGACCTACTTTGAAAAATGCTGTCTTAACTTTTTGATCTACAACTTCTTCAATGTTATAACATTTTGTTCCGAGAAGTGTTTCAAAGAATGGAATAGATTCTTCTAAACTTGTTACTGCTATTCCAATGTGTTCAATATGAGTTGGATTCATAATAACGTTATTTTATTTTTGAAAAATTCGAATTTGGATACAAAAATAAGATTTTTTTTGATACCTTTACAACTCCATTTAAGATTAAAAAATTAAGCCTATGAAATACGTATTATCTTTATTATTGAGCTTTTGCTTTTTCTCATTTTCAGCAAAATCTAACGAAGTTGGCAAAAATATCGATGTCACTCATTATGAAATACATCTGAACGAAATTAACATAGCAGAAAAGACTTTAGATGCTTCAGCGACAATAAGTTTGACAGCTTTAAATTCCATCGATGTCATAAAACTGGAACTCCGTTCATTAACCGTGACATCTGTCACTTCTGAGAAAATTAATGTTAAAGAATTTTCACAAAAAGATGACATCCTAACTATCAGCCTCGCCTCTACCCTACCAAAAGACTCCAAAGTTTCTCTCACAATAAATTACGAAGGAAAGACTTTCAACGAAAGCTGGGGCGGCGTGCATTGGAGCGCAGATTATGTATATAACTTAGGTGTCGGTTTCGACAGCAAACCTCATAACCTCGGAAAGACCTGGTTTCCTTGCATCGACAATTTCTCCGACAAGGCTTCCTACGACTTATACATCACAATTCCAGAAACGATGACATCTGCTTGCGGCGGAATCCTTTCAGAATCTGTCGTTAACGCCGACAGCACAAAAACCGACCATTGGGTTGTAAGTCAAGAGATTTCAACATATCTTATGTCGTTTGCCTTCGGCGATTTCACTCTTTGGGAAGAGACATATCAAGGCATTGAAAGAGAAATTCCAATTCAAGTTTATGCAAAGCCAAATCAAATAGAAAAAGTCGCTGGAACATTTGTAAACATCAAAGAAATCGCTGCTTTCTATGAAGATAAATTCGGACCATATCCTTTAAACAGAATCGGTTACGTCAGCACCAATCTCGGCTGCATGGAACACGTCGACAATATTGCACTCTCAAGTTCATTGATTAACGGAACCGCCAATTTTGAGAATGAAAGTCTCATAGCACACGAGATGTCACATGCATGGTTCGGCAACAAAACCACATGCGCTACAGCCGGCGACATGTGGCTCAACGAAGGTTTCGCTACATTCTGCAATTATTATTATCTGACAGAACTTTACGGCGAAGAAATGTTCAAGGAATATATGAATGAACTAATAGACAACATCATTTTGTCATGCCACGAAAAAGAAGGTTGGATTACATTAAATGACATGCCATTAGACCTCACTTACGGAACAACGGTTTACGACAAAGGCGCTGCCGTCGTCTACACTTTGATGAATTATCTTGGAAGAGAAACATTCGATGCAGCGATGAAACAATACACCGAAAAATTCGCGAACAAAGTTGCTTCGTCTGAAGATTTAAGAGACGCCATTTCTGAATTTACAAACATCGACATGACAAACTTCTTCGACACTTGGGTGTTCACTCCAGGAAGTCCGGTTTACAGCGTAAATTCATTTTCATCAAAAGACAACGGAGACAAATACGATGTGGAAATAGTGATGAATCAAAAGCATAGAGGAGCCGACCATATCGGCAACAGCGTAAGATACGAACTCACTTTCGTTGACGAAGACTGGAATATGCATAGCGAAATGGTTGAATGGGATGGCGCGAATGCCACTATAACAAAAACAATTGACTTTGAGCCAGTTGCCATCTTCTGCGATTACGAAAACAAATTCGCCGACGCCTGCCACAGCTACACTTACGTCGCAAATAAAAAAGGTAATAAAGAATTCAAAGATGCCAGAATAAAACTCATCGCTAAAGAAATCAGCGATTCTACATTATTAAGAGTCGAACATCGTTGGGCTGGAGCCGATTGCGACCTAATCGACGGAACAAAAATATCACCTAACCGTTACTGGACAATACATCGCCTCGACAAAGGCAACTCGGTAATCAACTGCGAATTCCAATACCAAAACGCCGAAACATATGACGCTGAATTATTCAAATTAGAAAGTGACTCATTAATAATAATGTATCGCAAAGACGGCTCTCATCAATGGGAACATGTCAATTTCAGCATAAAAGGAAATAACAACGCTGGAATAATCACCGTAGAAAACATACAATCAGGAGATTACGTCTTGGGCGTTTGGAATGAAAAATATATAGGATTAAACGAAAACAACAATAAATCAAACATAGAAATTTATCCTAACCCTGCAAAAGACAACCTTTATATCGACTTTAATAATGAAATAAAAGGAAATATTATCATTACCAATCAATTGGGACAAGTCGTAAAGAAAACAAACATCGACGGAAAAGAAATCACGATTAACATTGAAGACTTGACTTCAGGTGTTTATTTCATCAATGTTTCAAATCAAAGAATGAAGGTTGTGAAGAATTAAAGACATTTTTTCAGTTAGGAGTTAGGAGTTAGGGGTGTGGAGTCTATACCTGCCTGGGAACTATTGTCCCTGACGGGACTGTTGAACTTTGAATTAAGGAACTTAAGGGTGCTGAGTTGCTAAGTTGCTAAGTTGCTAAGTTGCTTAGTTCCTTAGTTCCTTAATTCCTTAAATTCCTTAAATTCCTTAAGTTTATTTCTTGACAATTTTTTCAACAAGAACAATTCCGTCTTCAAGGTTTGCTTCCACAATGTAGATGTTGCTAGGGAGGCTGCTTATGTCAATGTTTTCAAAGTTGTCGTTTTGGCATTTCAGAAGGCGACCGTCAATGCTATAGATTTTTATATGTTTGCAGACAGTTCCATTTGGCAGTTCCAGGACGACTTTGTCGGTTGCCGGCGAAGGATATAGTTTCATTTCATTTGATGAGAAATCATCTAACGACTCTGTCAAAGACTTTTGTCCGAGCCTTAAAGGGTAGTTAGGTATGGTGCAGTATGCCATGTCGTATAAAATGCCTGTGTTTTTATGCCAATCCCAATACAATCTTGCCCACCCATAACAATACTCGCCGTTGCTTATAGGATATCTAAATGCGAAATAACTCATTTCAGAATATTTAAATTCAACGACGTATGAATCATACGTTAACTCTGTCAGTGGAACAATTGTATCACCAAACTCAGCCTCAGAACTCATTTTAAAATTATTTACGACCCTCATTTTATACCACCAACCTGCAGAATTATATTCTCTAAAAAAATAAAAATCCTCTTTGCCATCATTATTCATATCAATAGAAGGACCTTTTTGGGAATCTCCGCCATAATAATCATAACAAGTTGTATCTGGTGTTATAATCATGTCAGGATCAAAATCGGTGTAGATAATGCGTCCGTCCTCTTGTGAGAAAAGAAGTGAAGACACAAAGCACATCAGTGCTGTCAATAGTAATGTTTTTGTTTTCATACGGCAAAATTATATTTTTTTTATAAAAATGTAAAGTTATAATTCATTTACTCTGGACATTGTTGTATTGCAACAGAAAACCTGCTTCCTGCTTCAACAATGAATGGAGCATTTATCGTAACAGTCCCCGATGACATTATGTCTATTTTATCAGTATAATCAACAATGATAGGATCATTAGGATTTATAGTAACAGATGATTTGATGCCATGTTCGTAATTGTCCAAATCACTCTGTTCTTCTATTAAAACAGATGTTCCGCAATCCCATATAGGTTGGTATGCTCGAATGTAATCAATATACATAGTATCAGTTCCAGTGTAATATACGATTTGATTATATCTACTCATAGAATAACTATCTATGGCATAATTGACCATTATATACAAAGGATGGTGGGGGATACTATCAACGTTATAATAGGAGTTAACCATCTGTCCATTCAAATACCACTCAACCTTATCAGGCATCCACAAACAACCGAATGTATTCCAGTCGTTCATGCTAGGACTATAATCTGAAACTCTTGAATATATTTTTGCAACGCTACATTGAGTTAAAACACCAGGATGTCCAACATTACTATAGTACATTCCCATTGTATAACATCTGCTATCACCATCACCATGGCTATCTGGGTTCTGTGATTCGCTTGCAATTCCCCACGAATATTCAAAAATATCAATCTCTTCATAAAAAGGGTCTGATCCACTATTTTTTGAATTATATAGCCAAAATGCTGGAAATGCGCCTCTATGAACTGGCATTTTACATCTTATTTCAAAATATCCATATAGGAAACTAGGAGTGATTGATTGTAAAGCTCCTGAAAAATAACGTATGTGATAGCTAGTGTCTATTTTACAGCCTTCATAAGATGGTATCTCTATATCGTTACAATCAAGATCTGTATGGCTTACGTAATCTGATACCAACAACATCACATTGTCATTTGTGTCAAATAGGCACTGTGAACGTTGGTAAGCTTGACGTTCTGCGGCACCATGCGTAACGCTTTCTCCTTTAAAGTATGCTCTCCATTTTCCTGATGATTCTGTGTACGTATTTTTACTCCATGTTCTCCCCAAAACATCAAATTCATCTTGAAACAATGTATAATTGGCATTTCCTGCATATTGCGCCATAATATTTATGCTGATTAACATCAAACAGCAAAAAAGAATTATCTTTTTCATAATTCATTATTTTTCTGGTTTTAACAATCCGTGTGTTTCCAATGTTTTGCGGAGTAATTCTATCTCTGCTTTTTGCTGTTTATATGCTTCTATAAGAACTACTGTCAAAGCTTCATAGTCTACGTACATAAGATCTTTGTCATCTCTAGTTACAGCTTCTGGCAAAACTTTTTCAACTTCATGAGCCATTATTCCAACTTTTCTCTCTTTTTCTCTTGAACTACCCTGAGTCTCATCAATGTATATATGGTAGGAACCTGATATACCATCGAGTATTTCTCCAGGATTACTAATGATTTCATGTTCTGCTTGTAGACTCATATCCGCCAGTATCAAATTACCTCTTTGGTAAACATTGCCATCACCAGTTACAAAGAAACGATGGTCATTTTTTTGTTGTCCAGGTGCATCGTCTGCATCTGGATATGTTACCATCCAACATTTACCTTTGACATTTTTCGGAGAAGCAACTGTAAGCCAACTCCAAGGTGTTGTCTCTGTTGTATTAAAATGTGTAGTTCCAGTTGGATATATTTGTATTCCATAGTACCATTGTCCTGTATTATGTTGTAGAGTAATCAAACCATCTTCATGCATTATGATTTGTGATTGTAAATTTTGATTTGTTGTAAACATGCATATTACAAATACTACAATTGCTAGTTTAGTTTTCATAGGTCTATTTTTTACGTGGTTATTAATTATTTTCAATTCTAAAATCTCCTTCTGCACTGCCGTTATTACAGAGTATTGTGATGTAATATGTGCCTGATGGTAAATTGGCAAGAGGGATAAATAACATCTCATGCTCAATAATATTAAGAGAGGAATTATATACGGTATTGCCATATTCGCTCTCTATAATAATGTCTGTTTGTCCTAAACTGACATTAAAGTTAATGGTTAGACATGAATTGTTGTAAGTGGCTTCTAAAGCTTCTAATGAACGTAAATTGTCATTGCCCATATTACCAATCTTAACAAAAAGAATTTTCTTTTCTTCTCTTAAATTGTTTTCGCAACACATAGATGTAATGCACAAAAACATAAAAACTGCTAATAAAAACTTTTTCATAACGATAATTTTTTGAGGTTTGTTTCCCAAAATTATCCAATCAATCGTTATGATTTTTGTCTTTACATTCAATTTACACAAGTTATTTGTGTGTATGATTGTATGTTAATGATAATCAAACGATAGTAAGGTTTGCGTTTACACATGTATTACACAGAAGGGGTGTGATTTTTTTAAAGCCAGTGATAATATTTCTCCAAAATATACCCTGAAATGCTTGTTTTCTTCTCTTCAATATGAAGTTTCTTTCTGATATTTGATCTCGATTTTCTAACCGAATCAGAACCTAACTCAACGATATTAGCAATATCATCAGTGCTTAAAGGAGTTATTGACAATATACAAATCTTATACTCGGTCTCATTCAATTCCGGATATGACTCTTTTATGAACGTTGTTATTTTGTTATATGAAGATTCTATGACATCGACACTTGCTTCAAATGCTGTTTTATAAGGAGAACCATAAGCATACTCCTTAATCTCTTTTATGTTCTTGCTGCTTTTATTGTTACGTTCAAATATATTGACTTTCCGTATGATATTTAAACGTTCCTTCAGACTGTTGTCAAACGATTCTTTTACCTCATGCTTGAATTTGTCATAATCGTTGCTTATATTGCTTAAATCATCGACTTGTTTCGACAACACTTTCTCCCTGCGTTTTGACTTTGTGATTATTATAAAAGATAGAATTGTCACAAATAATAATACAATCAATATGCATATAATTAATAATAATCGTTTGTTTAATTTTGTCTGATATATGTTTCTCTGCAATTCATAATCGTATTTTTTCTGTATTTCATATATGTTATCATCAATACTTTGTTCGTATATTTTCTGAACCAAATACGTTAATTCTTTCTGATAATACAAAGCGCTGTCATATATATTGATTTTATAGTAATAATCAGATAAAGCATCACATATACTGGTTTTTGTGTGATTGATTTCTATAGAATCAAATTCATTCCTTAACTTATTTACATATATTCTTGCAGAATCCATATTGTTTTTGTCAAGAAAAAAAGATAAAAAATTCAGATTATATAAATAATTGGGTAATCCGTTTCTATTTATATTAACTGACATATTCAGATATTTCCAAGCAAGTTCATTTTCATTATTTTCTTCGTAAATCACATATGCATTTTGGTAAATCTGTGATTTTGTGTTTTCATCATCAGTTACTTCAGCTACTTCTATTGAACGTTCAATATAGTATATGGATTGTTCTTTATCATCATTCAAATAATACATTTTAGCAAGATTAGCATAACTTCTTGCTTTTTCAACATAATTGTTTGCTAAACAAACAGACTTTTTATAAATTCTTAATGCCTCAGCAATAAATGCCTGATTGCAGTTAATAGTTGCCATATAATTATTTATCCTCCACATATAGAGGGAATCCTGCATATTTTCAGCCAATGTAAATGCAGTTTTATAATCACTCATAGCATTTTCGTACTCGCCTCTTTCGTCATAGACGCAGGCACTGTAAAGATGGGCATACATCTGGTATTTTCGGCTATGAGCTTTGAGCTTTGAGCTTTGAGCCTTTTTGTCGAAATATTTTTTTGTTTCAAAAATATTGGTGTCGTAGTTTATATTGTCGTAGTTTTTATACTTGGCTTGTACTTTTGTCACAAGATATTCCATATATCTGTCTTTCTTCAGGAATTTCTCCGGCATCAGGATAGAGTCGAGATACATTGCCGCCGAGTCAGGCGATGTTTCCATAACAGCCTGCGCTTGTGAAAGAAGACGCTCCGCATCATTATGACGCGAGCATGATAATAACAAGATAAATGACAATATATATAGGACTTTTCTCATAGACGATAATTTTATGTAAAAATACGATAAATTATTATCAGTTTTACTTTACCCAAACGAAAAATTAGAAAAGCATAAAACAGTTAGTAGGACAGTTTTTGCACAAACAAAAAAAGAGGCGCGTCAAATAATATGACACGCCTCTTTCATATTGATGAAGTTCTGAGATTTTGAACTTATGAATTTCAATTATTCAGCTACTACTTCTTCTGTTGCTGGTTCACTTTTAACGATTGTCAACTCATTGATGAGGTTTGTTGCGCCAGCGAATTTGTCGATTACGAATAAAACGTAACGAGCGTCAACGTTGATTGTGCGTTGCAATCTTGGTTCGAAGTTGATGTCGCCGCTCATAGCTTCCCAGTTGCCGTCGAATGCAAGACCGATGAGTTCGCCCTTAGCGTTCATGATTGGGCTACCTGAGTTACCGCCAGTGATGTCGTTTGTTGAAAGGAAGCAAACGATCAATTCACCATTTTCGTCAGCATATTGACCGAAGTCTTTAGCTTCGATGAGGTCGAGGAGTCTTTGTGGAACGTCGAATTCATAGTCACCAGGAACGTATTTTTCGAGGATACCATTAGCTGTACAGATGTAGTCATAAGAAACAGCGTCAGCTGGTTGGTAATCTTGAACAGAACCGTAAGTCATACGTAATGATGAGTTAGCGTCTGGATATAAAGATTTTTCTGGTTGTGTCTCAGCGTAGAATTCGCGTAAGCCTTTAACGAAGAGATGGCTGTTTTCAGCAACTACTTGGTTTGCTACACGGTAAGGAGCAAGACCGCTCATCATGTGGTTGATAACTGCATTGAAAACTACATAAGCTGGGTCTTTTTCAACTTTCTTAGCATTTGGTTTTTCGATGAATGCCTTGATTGATTCTGGAGTAGCGAAGTTTGAGTTTTCCAAGATATCGTTAGCTAAAGCAACAACATCACCTTTGTATTTCTTTTCTACCAAGTTATAGAAGTTAGGATTTGCTTCAGCGTTGAAAGTGTTGTAATATAATTTTAACATTTCAACTAACATCTTGTCTTCTAATGGCTTGTATGTTTCTACGAAATATGCGTCAACGTCGATAGCTTTGAGAGCTTCTTCTGCTGCAGCGATAGCTTCTTTATCTTTGCTTTGAGCAGCTGCTACATATTGAGCGAATTCTGCTGAGATAGCGATAGCACCTGTTTGTGCAACGTAGTTAGGGAAATATAATGATGCGCTTACTTCTGAGAGCAATGCGTATGTTTCAGCTAATGTGTTCAAAACGTTACCGTATTCTTCAACGCGTGCTGGGTCAGCGTTTACCCATTCTGTGAATTTGTTTTCGAGTTCTAATTTTGTTTCAGCTACTTTATTTTTGCGGAGCATCAACATTTGACCTTCGAAGTTTTTCCATGTGTTAGCGAGACCAGCTTTGTTGTCAGCGTACATGATGTTAACAGAAGCGTCTTTTTGCATGAATTCGTCCATGATGTCTGTTTGGAGTTTGAAGATATCGTGGATGATTGGGTAGAATGTTTCTACGTTATAGTCGATACCGTAAGAAGTGAGGTAACGTTCTGTTGTTCCAGGGAAGCCCCAAATCATTGTGAAGTCGTTTTGTTGAACGCCGTCGAGGCTGATTGGGAGGTGATGTTTTGGAGTTAAAGGTTTGTTTTCTGGTGAGTAAGGAGCTGGATTTCCTTCAGCGTCAGCGTAAACGCGGAAGATTGAGAAGTCGCCAGTGTGACGAGGCCACATCCAGTTGTCAGTGTCGCCACCGAACTTACCGATTGATGAAGGAGGAGTACCAACGAGACGAACGTCTGTATATACTTTATAAACGAACATATAATATTCATTACCTTCGAAGAAACCTTTGATGATTGGG
>JAZLAL010000095.1:0-2191 GCA_045613185.1 Bacteroidales bacterium
TAATAACGCAAAGAAAAATCTCGTTCCCGTTCCCTGTCCTCGTCCCCAATTCCTTAATTGCTTATTCATTGTCATCAGAATTAAATTCGTTTAATAATTTGTTATCGTATTTATATAATACCATCAATTGTTCAATTGCCATTTTATTCAAGTAGAGAGCTCTTTCAGATTGAGATTTGCCTGTTTTTATCAATTCAGAATTCATGCTTTCCAGGTACTATTCAATCCGGATTCTTTTTCAATTGCCTCGAATTCGAGGTAATTAAATTGTGTGTTATGCAGACTTTCCCATAGCCCTAGAAATCTTACCGTATTTCTGTTCCTCATCCAGTTTTGTATAACATAACCTGGATTCTCTTTTCTTATATTTAGCGATATCCGTTAATGAAATAAAATCACCCGATTGTTGACTTTGCAATTCAATCTTATAACCTACAGCTTCTAATTTTTTTGTTTTCATAAATTACTAGTTTTTTCTTCCACAAATTTACATTCTCAAAATTCCTTTGTCAAGAGAAAAAATATAAAAGATTTTAACGGTTTTTGTTAATAGTCAACAGACAACGGTCAACGGACAACAGACTTTGGGTATGCATTTTTTTCTCGCAGAGACGCAGAGGAACGCAAAGAAAAATCTCGTTCCCGTCCCCAAATCCCATTAAACAAAAAGACGCTGCAATTACAATTGTTTATTTTTAAGGTGTAATTGATACGTCTCTACATTTGATATGATATTAACATTCCTCAATTCCTCAATTCCTCAATTCCTCAAATCCTCAGTTCCTCAAATCCTCAGTTCCAATTAAAAAAGTTTCATTTTATACAGACTTCTGCAGTCTTTTCCGAATGTCATTCTGCTGTCGATGAATTGGTAATAAACTGTTCCGTCATACACTTGAATGTTCTCTGGGAAATAATGGTCGTCGAGAACGTATGTCGCGATGACGTTTCCGCTTTCCAAGTCTATTTTCTTCAATGTCACGGTACCGTCGCTGGTGAATTGAGCGTAACATTCTTTTCTTGCCTTGTCGTAAATGAGTTTCTTATCCCATGGATTTCCTGGAGCGTCTCTCCTAGCGTATTTGCTTTTAAGATGAAAACTGATTTCTTTCTTGCCAAGATATTTACCTTCATTATCATATTTATAAACATAATCTTTTTGGAAGTCGAAGATATAAATCTTGTCATCGACATTCAATATAGGAACATAAATCTCCTGAAGCATCAGGCGTTTTATCATATCCGCTTCAAAATCATCACGTTCCATAGGTCTCTCGTAATTAGGATGATTTGCCGTAATTTCATTATCATAAGCAGTTACCCTTTTCAGACGTATATTGTCAATATGCCAGTTCTTTGCCATCTGACGTGATGAGCCATAAACATCGCATAAAACTTCTGTTCTGCCATTATTTCTGTTTGTCATGAAATACACGACTTCCTGTCCGCTGTAAAACTCTTTTTTTGTAACTATTATGCTGTCTGTCAGTGCATAAATATTACCAAATGTAGTTTTATGTTTTTCAAGAGTCACGCCATAGAGAAGTTCAAGATTGTCTTTCTCGGAATAAACCTGAAAGGCAGAATCAAGAGACATAAGGTGAGTATTGCCGAAAAGGTCTTGATAAAGAATATCCCTAAACAGAATGTCGAGTTTTTTATCAATCTTCTTTATTGAAATCGTGTCTTGTTCAAAGCCAAGATGCAAGAGATTAGATTCTTTGCCGTCTGTAGTCACTGCCATTATTCCTTTTTCATCAACGGAATAATCTAGCACCCAAACTTCCTTATTTTTATATGCGAGTTGAGGTGCGTTTTCAACGATGGTCACTTCAGGAAGCACATGTGATTTTGCTTCCATTTTCACTATCATTTTGAAATTGTTGAACTCTTCCTCATACATATCTTCATATTCAGAAATCTTGATGATTTTGTGTTCAAAGCTAAGATGAGAGAAAATTATTGCATCGCCGAAACGAGATGTAATCCAGGTAATACCCTCATGATTCGTAATACCTATGAGCTTATTTTTAGAGTTATAAATAGCCACGTCTTTCAAGACATTGCCTTGATTATCAGAAACGATAACCTCAATATTGACAAGAGCTTCGTTTTTCTGTGCGAAAGATGTCATTCCGCAGAGGATAAGCGTGATTGTGAGTAGTAGTTTTTTCATGGTTTTATTTTTTTG
>JAZLAL010000096.1:0-4041 GCA_045613185.1 Bacteroidales bacterium
ACGGTTTGTCAACAGTTTCATGAATAACATTCCGATGCCGTTGAGGACGTCGTTTTCTGTTGCGAGGATATAAGGCTCGCGAGCGCCGTTCCAGTCGAATGATGAGTTAAGCATTGACTCTGCGAAGTCGCCGTTAGGATAGAAGTCGGTCCATTGACGTTGGCCTTGGAAACCAGCAGCGATGGCGTTGTGACCTACCATTTCTTCTTCGCAACCTTCTGGGAGGTTAGGGTTGCCGTTCATCATGTCTTTGATGATGACCATCATCTTAACGACGAATTCCCACATCTCTTCTTTCTCAGCAGCTGTCTTTTTAAGATATTCTGGGTTTTTATCGAGACCTTCGATACATTTAGCTTTAGCCCAAGCGAGAGCTTTTTCGTATTCGTTCTTATCATAGATTTCGTTAGTCATGCGGCGGATGATTTCCACTTCGTCGACTGACTCAACGCGCATTCCGAGATATTCTTCGATGAAGTTAGGGTCGATGATTGAGCCACCGATACCCATGCAGATAGAACCGATTTGGAGGTATGACTTGCCACGCATTGAAGCAGCAGCGACGGCAGCGCGAGCGAAGCGTAAGAGTTTTTCTTGTACGTCAGCTGGTATTGTTGTGTCGTCAGCGTTTTGTACGTCATGACCATAGATACCGAAAGCTGGGAGACCTTTTTGAGCGTGTGTAGCGAGCACTGATGCGAGATAAACAGCACCTGGACGTTCTGTTCCGTTGAAGCCCCAGACGCCTTTGATTGTCATTGGGTCCATGTCCATTGTCTCAGCGCCGTAGCACCAGCAAGGAGTGACAGTAAGAGTGATGTCGACGCCTTCTTTTCTGAATTTATCAGCACAAGCAGCAGCTTCAGCCACGCGACCTATTGTAGTGTCGGCGATGACGACTTTAACAGGTTCGCCGTTAGAATATTTCAAGTTATCTGTGAAAAGCTTAGCAGCAGCTTTAGCCATGTTCATTGTTTGATCTTCAAGAGATTCGCGAACTTTAAGAGCACCACGACGGCCGTCGATGGTTGGGCGGATTCCGATGACAGGATAATCGCCTATGAGTCTGTTTTTTGCCATATTTTTTTGAGTTATTAAGTTACTAAGTTACTAAGATACTGAGATGATGATATTAAGTCAGCATCTCTCATCATAAGACATCTACAAAGATATGAAAATATGTTATGATTATTTAAAAAAAGAAAGAAAAAAAATAGTTAGGAGTTAGGAATTAGGAGTGATTTTGCTCATGGCTCGCAGCTCAATGCTCGTAGCCTCCAATGCGTTAGGGATTGGAGCGGCATCCTTTGCGAGCGGAGCGGGATTTGGGTTCGGGGAACGGGAATGGGATTGGGGAAACGGGAATGGGATTGGGGAATGGGAAATGGGATTTGGGGAACGGGAAATGGGATTGGGGAAGCGAGACGGAAACATGGCGAGCAAAGATATAGCGGAAAGCCCGACGGCAAAGCCGGAACGCCATAAAACAATTCATAATGCATAATTCATAATTCATAATTATTATAAAAATTGAAAAATAATATGTATATTGCAGTGTCTAAAATCTTGTGTTATGAAAAAGTATTTGCTCATTATTATTGCCATCATGATTGGCAGCAATATCATAAATGCGCAGGTTGAGGTTATTGACAACAAAGGCAACCGAAACCAGACTTATCCTTTGGTGACAGAAGTAAATCCTACTATTGTTGAGATGCTCCGTCAGGTGGACACAATTAATTTATATAACACCATTGCCTGGATGCAGCAATATATTCGAGATGCGAGAAAACCGGAAGCTCTCATTACACAAAATTATCTCCTTGACAGATTTGAAGAAATAGGTTTGGATACTTACATTCATAATCACACTGCGACTATCGGCGGAACCGACACTCTCGAAGCAGGCAATATCATAGCAGTGCAACTCGGAACGGAATTTCCAGATGAATATATCATCATCTCCTCCCACTACGACCACCCTGACGGCCCTGGCGCTGATGACAACGCTTCTGGAACAGCAGGCGTTCTGGAATGTGCTCGCATCTTGAGTCAGTATGAGTTTAAACGTAGCATACTTTACATTCCTTTCAATGGTGAGGAAAGATGGATGGTCGGAAGCTATCCTTTTGTACAGAAATGCGCTCGTGAGAATATGAATATACTCGGCGTTTTCAACCTTGATATGCTTGGATTTTGGCCTGGTCCTGAATATGGTGCACTCACTATGTATTCTGGATATTCTTATATCTCGAAACAGCTGTTCGATTATTACCAGCATGTTGCCAACCTTTATATTCCAGAGATGCCAACATACTATTTCACGAAAGAGATAGATTCTTACGGCGGCGACCACATGCCTTTCAATATCTATGAATATCCTGCATTATATATCGGCGATACTGAATATCAGGCAGAAAACATACATTACCACAAACCTTCCGATACCATCGGCGCTGGAGTGAACTGCTTCGCATTGGCACAAGGTTTTGTAAAAGCAACAATAGCAGCTACAGCAGAACTCGCTGACGGCTGGCTCGCACCGCAAGATTTCAGTGCCATTATAAAAGATGGTGAAGTGCTCCTTAGTTGGGACGTGGCGGCTGAAACTGAATTTTACAGACTTTTTAAAAATGATGAGCTTTTAGTAGAAACGACAAACAATGCTTTCGTTGACAAAGACTTCATCGACAACGAATGGCATCGTTATTATGTGAAAGGCGTTCATGCCGACGGAAAAGAAAGCCCTGCTTCAAATCCAGATTCTGTATTTACTATACAAGACCTTCAGCTTCCTGTATTTTATGACTTTAAAGATGATACAACAGAAGGTATATTATTAAATAATAATAATTGGAACCTTAGCAGTTACGAATCAGAAAACTGTTTAAAATCTGAGACTTATACGCATGATAATATTCTACAAATTATAGAATTTCAATGGTTTGCAATTCCAGATACTGTTAAAGACATCACTCTTGGATTTAAAATAATAAATACAAATTATGTAACATGGTCGCCTTATAATGGCAATGCTTTTGTAGAAGTCACTACCGACAGAAAGACTTGGCACAAATTAGCGATAATGCCAAAAACAGAAAAAAACTGGAAAGAGGTTTTAGTTTCATTAAACGATTATATTGGAAAAGATTACGTCCAGACGAGAATACGATATGAAAGCAGCGGAGAAGGCGAAGTCACGACTTGGAGTAGAGATGTTTACATCGATGACTTATTCATCAATTTTGAACCTATTGTCGATACTACAGGCATTTTGTCACAAGACAAATTCAATCTGTCAATTTCTCCTAATCCATCAGACGGCATTGTAAGAATCACTTCAGGATTGGAACAAGAATATAACATCTCAGTTTATAATATCCTTGGCGTAAAATTATTTTCAGACAATAACTTCTCTGATGGAACACTAGATTTGAATTTCCTTCCAAAAGGAACATATTTCATCTCCATAAATAATGGCGTTGATAGAATCTCAAAAAGGATTGTGGTGAGATGAACTAAGAACTAAGAGCTTTTTGCTATCAGCTGTCAGTAGTCAAGGTTCAAAGTTCTTAGTTCAGAGTCAGAGTTCAACAGTCAATGGTCAAAAGCCAATGGTCAAAAGTCAATGGTCAACAGCCAATAGCCAAAAATAATTTCCTTCTTATATAAAAGTCTTCGTGAAAAAGTTTATTTTTGCAGATAGAAAAAATTTTAACATAAAAATATAAAACAATGAGCGAAAATTTAGAAAGAGTACAATGTCTTATCCTCGGCTCAGGTCCTGCAGGATACACAACAGCGATTTATACATGTCGTGCTGACCTCAAAACTGTTATCTACGAAGGCCCTATCACAGGCGGTCAGTTGATGCAGACAACAGAAATCGAGAACTTCCCTGGTTACCCACAAGGCGTACACGGCGGACAAATGATGCAAGACATCCGTCAACAAGCTGAACGTTTCGGCGTTGAATTCCGCATGGGTTCTATCGTTGAAGTCGACACAACATCACGTCCTTTCAGAGTAAAATCAGACATG
>JAZLAL010000097.1:0-16937 GCA_045613185.1 Bacteroidales bacterium
TTCGCTTTATATGACACAGCATCGGAAGTCATTCGTCTGAAAGACAATGCTTCTGACAAATTCCTTGAAGTCGTGAAGCAGACTGATGTTAAAGCTTTATTAGATACATTGCCTGAATGTGAAAATATTGTGACTACAGGACAAAAAGCGACAGATATAATCATTGATATTTTCCAGTGTGAAGAACCGAAAGTGGGAGAGAAGACGGAGATAATTTATAAAGATAGAACCATTAACTTCTGGCGAATGCCGTCGTCATCAAGGGCTTATCCTATGAAAGTGGAGGAAAAAGCAGAGTTTTATAGAAAAATCTCCACTATTATAAAGATGAAGTGAAATATGAGCAGATACGAGGGAAATAACAATTTTTGTATTAAGTGAAACTTAGATATGCACTACATAAAGTATGTCAAATTTTGAGGAAATTTTATTATGAACCAAAAGAAAAATATAGTGGTGTTTACTGGTGCTGGTGTCAGCGCCGATAGTGGTATCGCGACATTCCGTGATGCAGACGGTCTTTGGGCTAATTATCGTATTGAAGAAGTATGTACTCCAGAGGCGTTGAGAAATAACAGAGAAAAAGTTGTTGAATTCTATAATTTACGTCGTAAGGAGTCTTTGACAAAGAAACCTAATGCAGGTCATATCGCTATCGCTGAGATGGAACAGTGGGCTGATGTCTGTGTGATAACTCAGAATGTCGATAACCTTCACGAACAAGCTGGTTCGACGCGTGTGGTGCATCTTCATGGTGAGTTGATGAAGTTGCGTTCTGAGGATAATCCGGAACTTATATACGATATCAAAGGGTGGGAGCAGAGTCTTGATGAGCGCGCCGAAGATGGAGCCTTGCTGCGACCTCATATTGTGTTCTTCGGTGAGGACGTACCGATGTTTGAATTCGCGAGCAGCATCGTTGAACATGCAGATATTTTGATAGTCGTGGGAACATCGTTGGCTGTATATCCTGCAGCGTCCTTGGTGTATTATGTGCGTGATAGACAAGTGCCGATTTATTTGGTTGACCCGGGAATGCCTGATACCTCAATGATTAAAAATCCCCTGACTCACATCAAAGAACGTGGAGCAGTTGGTGTTCCTTTATTGTTGGAAAAACTTCGTGAAGACTTGACTCGGTGACTTAAAAAAATACGTTAAAAATCTTTCGTATTTGGTCTTTTATTTTTCGCCTTTTATTATCTTTGTAGAAAATCTAATATCATGAATAATTTCGTTTATAACATTCCTACAAAGGTATATTTCGGTGAGAATCAGTTGTCTCATCTTGGTGAAGAGTTAAGCAAGTTCGGAACACGCGTCCTCATGACTTACGGCGGCGGTTCTATCAAGAAAAACGGTCTATACGACAGAATCATGGAAGAGGTGAAGAAGGCTGGTCTTGAAGTCTTTGAGCTCTCTGGCATCGAGCCAAATCCTCGTATCGACTCTGTCAGAAAAGGTGCACAGATATGTAAAGAAAACAACATTGACGTCTTGCTTGCTGTCGGCGGCGGTTCTACAATCGACGCTACTAAAATCATGGCAGCGGCAGCTTGCGTAGAGCATGACGCTTGGGATTTCATGAACGAGAAGAAAGCTCCTATCAACAAGGCGCTGCCTATCGTTACAATATTAACTCTCTCAGCTACAGGCTCTGAGATGGATACAGCAGCGGTTATCAGCAATCCGGAAACCGACGATAAAATCGGTCGCCTTGACCCAAATCTCCTTCCAAAAGTTTCTTTCCTCGACCCATCATTGACATATTCCGTAAGTCAATATCAGACTGCTTGCGGCTCTGTCGATATCATGTCGCATATCATGGAGGTTTATTTCAACATGAACAAAGACCTTTTCATGCTCGACGCTTTCATGGAAGGTATGTTAAAGACTGTCGTGAAATTCGCTCCTGTTGCGATGGAAACTCCTGACAACTACGAAGCTCGCGCTAACCTTATGTGGACTTCTTCATGGGCTATCAACGGTTTTATCAATGGCGGAAGAGCTAAGGCTTGGAGCTGTCACCCAATGGAACATCAGCTTTCGGCTTATTACGACATCACTCACGGTCTCGGACTCGCAATCCTCACTCCTCGCTGGATGGAATATTGCCTAGACGAAACTAACGTTTCTAAATATGTGCAATTCGCTGTGAATGTCTTCGGCGTTGATGTAAATCAAGATGATATGGCGATTGCAAAAGAAGGTATCCAGAGATTATACGATTTCTTCTTCAGGACATTAGGACTTAAGAGTACGTTAAGCGAACTCGGCATCGGAAGAGAACATTTCGAAGATATGGCGGAGAAAGCTTGCGGCGGTGCTGTCTTGAAAGGTTTTAAACCTCTGACAAAAGAAGATATTGTTAAGATTTATGAAATGTGTTTGTAATCAATAAGAAATAATATGAAAAAGATAATCTTCGTTTGCCTTGGCAATATATGTAGAAGTCCGATGGCGGAATTTGTGATGAAAGACATAGTGGAGAAAGCTGGTCTGTCGCACGAATTTGAAATCGCTTCGGCTGCTACATCGACATATGAAATCGGCAATCCGGTTTATCCGCCAGCACGTCAGAAACTCGCTGAGCATGGAATAGATTGTAAGGGCAAGACTGCACGTCAGATAACAAAGAGAGACTACGACTATTACGACTATATCGTTGCGATGGATCAAAGTAATATCCGTAATCTAAAAAATATGTTGAGTAATGACCCACAAGGTAAAATATCTCTTCTGATGGATTACACTTCTCGTCCTGCTGATGTGGCAGATCCTTGGTACACAGGTGATTTCCAAGCTACATGGGATGACGTTAGTGAAGGCTGTAAGGCTTTGTTAACATTTATTCTTAAAAAATAAACAATTAAATATCATATTATGAAAAAGATTTTAACATTAGTTTTATTAACATTTATTTCTTTGATGACATTTGCACAAAGTGAATTAAGTGTGATTTTAAAACAAGAGACACAACTTACAGCACGTGCTAATGTCAACGAATTGATTTTAAAGGCTTCAGTTCAATATAAAGGCGTTGATTCTGTTGGCTTGCAATCAGTTAAACTTAATCTTAATGGAACAACAAGTATTTCTGATGTAGACGAAGTTAGAGTTTATTCAACAGGTCTTAAAGATTATGCCAATGGCAGATTCATGGAGACTGCAACTTTGCTTGGCAGCTGCTTGCCATCAGAGGGCGATTTTGAATGTGAACTCAATGGTTCTTTGTTAAAAGGTATTAACTATTTATGGTTGACAGTCAATGTTGCAAAAGACGCTGCTGAAGGTAATTTTGTTGATATGTCATTGTTGTCTGTAGTTACTGATAATGAGACTTTTGAAATGAAGAATCCATCACCAACAGGCAGTCGCGAGATTATCTTAGCTCGCACAACATTACTTCGTCCTGGAGATTATAACTCATCAAACTATCGTATCCCAGCGATAATCACAGCAAAAGACGGTTCTATCGTAGCGTTTACTGACAAACGTAAATATAACAACACTGACCTTCCTGAAGATATCGATATCATTTGCAATAGAAGTACCGACGGCGGTCATACATGGAGCGAACCAATAACAATCGCTCAAGGCACTGGAAGATTTCAAGGCTATGGTGATGCTGCTTTGGTTCATTCAAAAGATGAAAACGGTTTGTTGGCTGTGTTTGTAGGCGGTCAAGGATTATGGACTTCAACACCTAATGTTCCTCAGAATTCTTATATGGTAAGAAGTAACGATAACGGCCAAACTTGGACAGAACCTGAAGTGATTACACATTTTATCTATGGCAAGGATTGTACAGATCCAACTCGCAAGAACTGGTACGCTTCATTCTTCGGCTCAGGAAATGGTTTGTTGACATCGACAGGCAGAATCATGTTTGTGGCAGCTATAAGAGAAAGCGGTAACAACAACACATTATATAATTATGTAGTTTATTCTGATGACAATGGCGAGACATGGAACGTGTCAGGCCGTGCTTCTGTTGGCGGCGATGAGGCTAAGGTTACAGAACTCGCTGACGGACGTATCTTAATGAGTATCAGACATGGTGGTAACAGATGGTATAACATTTCAAGCGACGGCGGTTTGACTTGGCAATATAATCCTTCAACATGGTACGACATCGCCGCTCCTGCATGTAATGGTGATTTGATTCGTTACACTTCAGTAAATAACGGTGATGACAAAAACAGACTTCTTCACTCAGTACCAACAGGTACAGAAAGAAAAAATGTCACGATTTTCGTTAGTTATGATGAAGGTCAGACTTGGCCAACTTCACGTTGCATAGTTCCTTACAGCTCAGCATATTCTTCATTGTGTATTTTGCCTGACAACACAATCGGCATTTATGTCGAAGAAGATTTTTATACAGGAAAAGATAACTACAGCACAGTGTTCTACAACTTCAGCCTCGAATGGTTGACAAAAGGCGCAGATGGTTTTGAAGATATCGTTTATGAAGTTGCAGTGACTGTAAATCCAGAGAACGCTGGTACTGTAACAGGTGCAGGTTCTTTTGAAAAAGATGAAACGGTGACATTGGTTGCAACAGCAAACGAAGGTTATAAATTCGTCAATTGGACTGAAAATGATGAAGTCGTTTCGGAAAAAAGTGAATATTCTTTCACAATTACAAGCGATAGAGAATTGGTCGCTAACTTTGTTTCAACAGAAAGTGTTGATGAACAGTCAGCAAATACATTCAATGTTTTTCCAAGTCCAGCAAGTGTAAATGCTGAAATTAAGCTTGGAATGACATACGATAGAGTAGAAGTTTATAATTCTGTCGGTGCAAAAATCGCAGAATATACTGATATAGATAAGATCGAAGGCATTGAAACAGCAGGCGTTTATGTTATCAAGGCTGTTGTTGGTAATGATGTAAGAAATTGTAGAATTGTTGTGAGATAAATTATTGCTATGAGCTATGAGCTGTGAGCATCACTCCATCACTTCATTACTTTATAACTAAATATCACATAATATTCAAAAGAATTAATCGTTATAGAGATGCATTTTTATAGATGTGTCTCTATACTTAAAAAATATCATTATGAAAACTAAAAGTGTAATATATTGTTTATTAGTGTTTTGTATGTTTGCATTGTCATCATGTGGTCCTGATAATACAGATTATGTAGAAAAGGTTGTTGGTGAGTATAATATTAAGGTAACACCAAGTATTAGTGTTAAGTACGGAAGTAGTATTTTGCCAATAGCAATAGAAGCTATTGAGACAACAGCTGTTATTACGGCGAAAGATGACGCAGGTAATGTCACGATGCAAATCAATGGCGTCAATGGTGAGTTTGGTGAGTTGTTTTTTGAAGGATATTGCGATGGCTTGGGATTGAAATTTGAGAACGTTAATTATGATGGTATACTTTATTCTTCAGAATATGGAATGATATATTGTGATATAGAATTAAAGAACCCTACTATATCAATCTATAATTCAAGGATGTTGAATTGGAAATCTACATTTGCAACAGGAACATGTGGAATCAATATTTCTGGGTTAGATGAAGCAAACTACGACGTGACTGGAAGCATTCAATTTGAAGCCAAAGGCAAATAAATGGAATATCTGATAATGTGAAGTGAGCTCCAAAATTTTGGAGCTCATTTTATTGTTTAAAGTTAGCACTTTGGAGGTAGTAGCCGCCAATGCGTTAGGGATTGGAGCGGCATCCTTTGCGAGCGGATATCGGGAAAGATATTCGGGGACGGGGACGAGGTCACTGAGCTTGTCGAAGTGCCGAAGTCGAATTTTGGGGAGCGAGACGGAAACATGGCGAGCAAAGATATAGCGGAAAGCCCGACGGCGATAGCCGGAACGCCCAAATGAAAGTCAATAAGACTATAAGACTACAAGTTTTAGTTAGGAGTGAGGAATTAGGAGTTGTTTTTGCTGTGAGCCATGAGCTATGAGCTGTGAGTTTTTCATTATTCCATCACTTTCATCCCTCATTGTGAATTGCTCACAGCTCATTGCAAAAAGTCTGTTGGCTATAGAACTAATATTTTCGTATATTTGCAACTCTCAAAATAATTATGCATTATGAATTATGCATTATGAATTGAATCATGCCTTTCATCGAAGAACTCATAAAATATAAAAGCTGCTCGATAGTAGGTCTCGAGAAGAACACCGGCAAGACGGAGTGTTTCAACTATGTCTTGCAGCGTCTTCCTCTTGAAAATAAACGTGTTGCAGTGAGTTCTATAGGCATCGACGGCGAGACGATAGACCAAGTGACCAAGACAGCGAAACCTGAAATCTTCTTGCGCGAAGGCGTTTATTTCGGCACATCGGAGAAACATTATCTCATGAAACGCCTCAGTGCCGAACTGCTCGAAATAACAAACGAAAACACTTCCTTAGGTAATATAATAATAGGTAAGGCTCTTACTCCCGGCAAGATTCTGCTTTCAGGTCCGTCATCTACGAACGGACTGCGTCGCTGGATGGACGAGATGAAGAAATATGACATCGACCTGACTATCATCGACGGCGCATTGTCGAGGATGAGCCTGGCATCGCCAACGGTGAGCGAGTCGATGATTCTTGCGACAGGAGCGGCTTATTCAGCAAATATCAACACGCTCGTTCAGAAGACCGCCTTCGTGGTCCAGATGATAAACCTTGACATTACATCAGAAGATAATCGTGAGGTCTTCAACGATATAAAAAACGGCGTCTGGGCGATTGATGAAGATGTAGACGCAGACGCTGACTCAGACTCAGACGCAGACACTGACGCAGACATTATGAAGGGGAGGAGACTCGTGGATTTGAAGGTGGCGTCTTCCTTGTCAATAAACATCAATACCGATGGATTGAAAAAATGCAAGACTTTGTTCGTCAGTGGCGCATTGACGGATAATTTCATCAATCATATAAGACAGAATAAGATATTCAACGAGACAGAAATCGTGGTGCGTGATTTTACCAAGATTTTCTTGACGCCTATGACTTACAATAGTTTCGTCAATGGAAAACGTAAAATCACTGTTTTGCAGAAAAGTAAGCTCATCGCGGTCTGTGTAAATCCGACTTCGCCGAACGGCATCGTCTTGGATTCTGAGAAATTATGCAAGACATTGTCGGAAGCGATAAAGCTGCCGGTTTATGATTTGAGAACTAAGGCTGTTGGCTTTTGAACTAAGGCTTAGGGCGATTATTTATTAAGGGGTATTTTAAGTGTGAAAAATCTTTTATCTTTTGCCTTTATTCTTAGCACTTTTATTTATATTTGCAATATGATATTTGGAATAAACAAACTTCTAACATACTTGCTAGCTAGTTGTTTATAAAATAATTCAATTGCGAGATTATGGATGAAAAAACATTGGAATTTGTGACGTATTGCATAGGAAAATTATCACTGTTTTTAAAATTGCCGCAGCAAGAAGTATATAGGCGTTTGAAAAAATCAGGGATATTGTACGAGTACATTGTGCCGTCATACGATGTACTTCACACGTTTAGTTCTCGCTATTTGTTAGAGGATTTAACAGAATATATGAGGGAGAAAGGAGTATTATAAACATGAAGTTATATCATTCATCAAATCTCATAGTTGAACATCCTGATATTTTGCATTCACGCAAGTATCTTGATTTTGGACGCGGTTTCTATCTTACTTCTATTTATGAACAAGCAGTAAGATATGCGCAAAGATTTAAAAGAAGAGGTCAGGAGGCTTGGCTTAATGTATATGATTTTTCGATGAATGAAGAATCAAAATGGAATATATTGAGATTTGATAGTTATGATAAACAATGGCTTGATTTTGTCGCTCAATGTAGAGATGGTCAAGATGTTGGAGAATATGATATAGTAATAGGTGGAATCGCTAATGATAGGGTAATTATCACTCTCGACAGATATTTTGCAGGAGAGATCTCGCAAGAAGATGCCCTTGGTATTCTTAAGTATGAAAATCCAAATATACAATACTGCATACGATCTGAGAAAATGTTGAAAGAATGTCTTACATACATTAAATGCGAACAGATATGAATGAAGTTGGAGAGCAAATATTGAGAAGTACACAATGTGCAAGAATAATTATGTGTATAAGCGAAATGTATGGTGTTTCCATAAATGATGCTGCTGATATTTATTACAATTCTGAAACATCTAATATGATTGAAGATGGTATTGCTGATTTACATTGTCGCAGCGATAAATACTTAGCTGAAGAAGTATGGAATGAACATTTAACTTCAGTCAAATAAGTATTAAAGATTAATTTTACCAATAGTCGAATATATATAACCCAATGCAACTGAGAAAACTTCTAGATTCACCATGCGGATTGCGCTTCATGATTGACAATCTCTGCACTCATTCGAGTTATTCAAGAAAGATAATGCTCGAGAGTTCAATGATGTACGATAAGAATGCTATCGAAAATACTTATTCAGTGATGAAGGAGTTTTACGAAGTTATCAAAAATGACGAGAATAAAAATATCGTTCAGTCGCTGCAGTTTAAGCTATGCAATCTGAAAGACATAAATCACACAATATCTCGTCTCGCAACATTGGTGGTCATCGACGACATTGAGCTTTACGAAGTTAAGAGTCTCGCTCTTCTTTCTGCCGATGTTAAAAATATTTTGGAAAAGATTTCTTTAGATAAAATCATTGAAATCCCAAATCTCGATGAGGTCGTCAAAATCCTTGACCCCGACGGACTCCATATCGCGACATTTTATATCTATGATTCATATTCAGAAGAACTCGCTTCGCTGCGTAAGAAGTTGAAGGAAAAAGATGTTTATCAGGAAGAGATTTATAACGAAGTGATGCGCATTGAAGACGAGATTCGCGCTGAGCTTTCATCTAAATTGAAACCTTATTCCGAGGCGATGACTTCAGCATTGAATGCCCTCGCTGACGTTGATATAAATATCGCCAAGTCATTGCAGATGAAAGAACTCGGACTTTGTTTTCCGACTATTTCTTCAGATAATATTTCATCATATAAAGGGATATTCCACCCAGAAGTGAAATCGATTTTAGAAAAAGAGAAACGCGAATATCAAAAAGTCGATATTGATTTCGGACTGAAACCGCTTATCATCATGGGCTCTAATATGGGTGGTAAGACCATCGTCCTCAAGACTTTGGCGATGTGCCAATATCTGCTTCAATTCGGATTCGGCATCCCTGCAACATCAGCCGACATGATGATTTACGACGAGATATTCTGCCTTACCACCGACGACCAATCCATCAATAAAGGATTATCTTCATTCGCAGCAGAGATGAAAAACATCGACGCTGTGATAAAAGCATCGCAACAAAACAAGAAAATACTCGCGCTCATCGACGAGCCTGCTCGTACCACAAATCCTACAGAAGGAACAGCATTGGTGTCGTCATTGGTGAAACTCCTTCAGGACAGAGCGATGAGTCTCGTTATCGTAACGCATTATAACATAAAAACATATAACAACAAATGTCTTCGTGTGAAAGGCCTTATCGACGGCAAGATGAATTATGAGTTGGTCGAGACACACGAAGGCGAGGTGCCACATGAAGCGCTCAACATCGCCGAGACATTAGGAATTGACTCGCAATGGATTGAGATGGCTAAGGAGTTTTATGAGTGATTAAGACAACGAGTCAACGAGACAACAAGACAACGAGACTTTGTTCAAGAAGCAATTAGCTATCAGCAATTAGCTATCAGCAGTTAGCTATCAGTAATTAGCAATGAACAATGTACAATGTACAATGTACAATGTACAATGCACAATTAACCTTAAACTCTACACTCTAAACTAACATTGCGACATCTGCAATCCTTGCAAACGGTTGTTTCTTGGTATTTCTAAGCCAAAACAAACTATTTTTGCGTCGTTGAATTAAGAAAAAAGTTCCGCACTAATGGTGCTAAATATGTTAATAAATTTTAAGAAAATTTTTCAACGATGTAAGAAAAAAGATTACTTTTGTTGGAAGTTAAAAAACGAAAAAGAACGATGTAAAAGTTTATATGACATATTAGAATAAGTGTTTACTTATTGCGAGTGAATTTCGGAAAATCGCCAAAAATGAAGAAATAGTCACGGCTGCAATTAGGAGATGCTGCGTACCATTGTGCGGGCTTTCTTATTTGTGTGACTATAGGCGTTTGGCGATGCCTCCGAAATCCAAATAAGATTAGTTCGCACTTTTTTTATTTGTGTCGGGAGGATTGTTGAACGACTTAAATTAAACTGCTATGGAAAAAGAATTAGGGAACAAAGAATATGACTTTAATATGTTTAGTTTTAAAGGAAGAATGGAAAGGTCTCGATATTTTTTAATTAGTTTAGGATTGGGCATTCTTTCAGGAAAGTTGAGATCAATTCTTAATACACCTAATGATGAAACCACTATTACCATTACTCTACTTATTATAATATTACTTCTCTACATCAAGTTTTCAATTAATGCAAAGCGTTGTCATGATCTTGGTCATAACGGATGGTGGCAGTTTATCCCATTCTATTTTTTGTGGTTGCTTTTAAAAGAAGGTGAACTTTGTGATAATGAATATGGTCCAAATCCAAAAGAAAGAAAATTACAATAAAAAAATAGAGATGCATTTCAAAAAAACAAAATAATATGGCAGGAATAACAGGTATATGGTGTCGGATATTGGAATGGTTTCAAGACCGACGAGACAGAACAAATTTAATTATGGGATTCAACAGGTCTGCACGACAAGCTTTTGTCGCTGGCATTTCTCCAGTTTTGCTTAAGGCTAGCATCTCAAGAGGTGAACGGTCTTATAAGCATCAATTCTCTAATTTTCTTAATAGTGGTTTCAGAATTATGGCTTGTTCTGGAAGACAACTTTCCAAGCAAGACATCGTCAACATTGGTTTGGTTGTTTTGAACGATTCGATGTTGGTAAGAAGATTAGTAGTGCTTGGATGGGACACATTGGAAGTTCATTGCGATGTGGGAAATCATGGATGTCGTTGGCAGTTAAGAGATTATATGATGTTAGGACAAGGAGGTATATAATGAATGAAGATTTAAGAATTGTTTCTGACACTATTGTTTCAAATGTGGCAGAAATAGCAAACGTTTCAGCAGAAGGCAATGACTTGAATTGGTGGATGATTATAGCAATAATAGAATTCGTTGTTATTGTAATTCTTCTTTTATCGAGAAAAACAACAAAATACGATGAAATAAGAGATATCAAGAACAAAGTGAAAGGTGAAGGTGAAATTGACTGGAAAAATATTCACGATAGCATTGCAAAAGCTGAAAAATTGTACAAAGAACTAATTATTAAATGTCATCCTGATAGATTCCCACTCGATGAAGAGAAAATAAAAATAGCAACGGATATCACAGAAAGATTGGGAAAAAACAAACATGATTATAAAAGCCTTGAAGCATTAAAAGAAGAGGCGAAAAATAAACTTAATATTAATTTTTAAAATATTGAAATTATGTATTTGATAGGTGCTTTATTCGGAGGTTTAATCGGATATTTGATTGGAAAAAAACGTAAAATTGGTGGAGGCTGGTCTTTTGTATTAGGATTCGCATTAGGTTTTATAGGTTGGATTATTGCGGCTTGCAGTGAAAAGGATGAACCAGAATTTACAGACATGTCTAAAAACAATTGATTATGAGAACTTGGGGTTGGATATTCCTTGTTATTGGAATACTTAATTTTATAATTTTCTTAATAGCAGCAGCGACTGACCCAGAAATGGCTGGTAGTCCTTTATCTAGTGCTGTTATGTTTTGCGTTCTTGGTGCATTTCTCATATCTCGTGCCAATAAAAAAGAGCAAGAAGAAAAAGAAAGAAACGAATGGAATAAGTAAGAAATCAGGAGTTCGATTTTAGGCGGACTCCTTTTAAATATTGAAATTATGGAAGATGTAATGGTAGATGCAATAGCTTGTGGTTTAGGTGCTGCGTTTTTATATTTGATTTCCTATATTGTAGGAATGATAAAAGACTCGAGGAATAATAGAACCAAATTCGATGATATGTCGAAAGACGACAAAAAAAGAAATGATGATTGGAATTAGACACTTTTCTTAAATAAATAAAATTTATATGGAAGAAGATAATATCATCTTTGAAACGATGCCAGAACCAGATTGGAGTAAAATTGTCCCACAGCAACAGCCTGTTGACGAGAAAGAATACGATTCTCTTTACGAAGAATTGTTGGATAAATGTAATCCTAAAAATTTCGACATCAAGAAGTATGGTTACGAAAAATTCAATGAAGCCAATCTGATTTATTCGCAGATACGCAATCTGAAATCTGCACCAGAGACTGATTTAATAGCAATACGCAATCTTGCGATAGAAAAACTTGGCATTCACATATCAACCAAGAAAAAATACAATGAACTCGAAGAGTATCTGAATCCTAATCAATATGTAGATAACGAAGACTACAATGTGGAATTAGTTTCTATAGTAGGAAAAATCTATGAAGAACTATTATCAGCCCAATACGATATTCGTCATTTAGAAGAAATAGAGGGACGAGAGATTGTAAAAAGAGTTAAAGAGAAACAGGGAACAGAAGAAAAAGAATATTTTATAAATAAATCCGCTTCAGAATATCTTAACAAATACCCAAAAGGAAGATATGCTGAAGAAGCAAGATATTACCAAGACGATAATGTGACTGCGAGGATGTATCTTGACAAATTCCCCAATGGAAGATATAAAAAAGAGGCTGAAGACGAGTGTCGTGAAAATAAAATACTGATAATAGGTGTTAGTGTATTATTTGTATTATTCACTGGTATGATGGCTGTTTTTTTTGGTATGTAGCAATGACAGAAATAGCGTAAAACAGTGCTTCTTTTTCCTTCTTGCAATCCTTGCAAACTAGCTTTTTCGTGTTGCGCTTTAGAAAAAACGGACTACATTTGCAGATATGAAAACAATCGACGAAATAGAATCTGTTTTTGACGCTAAAAAGGATAATCCTGAGCCACTTAGGAAAGATCCTCCTTTGTTTACTTTCTACAGGATCGGACCGTGTTATATGTCATACAAATATCCGGTAGACACTAAGGTGATCAAAGAGGAAATATTAAATCCCAACGGCATCATTGGTCCTTCGTATTATAAAAAATATGACAGGAAACATTGTTCATGTTTTGTAAAGTTTCTGAAAGATTACAATAGTTCCTGGTTTAATGAAATGGTGCATAAAGAAGCCTACGACCATCTTGTTGAAGATCTTCTCCTTCTCGCTGAGAAGCATCAGAAGTATGACGCTTATAGTTTGTTGGGTTCCCTGATGTCTAATAGTCGTAAGTCAAGGGAGTATTACAAGAAAGCAGCGGAATATGGTAATGCTGAGGGAATGACGGCTTACGGAATCTATCTTTATCTTGATCATAAAACTGAGGAAGGTTGGAAATGGGTCTTGAAAGGCGCTGAGGCTGGTAATGAGCTCGCGATGCTAGTGACTGCGCTTAGTTATCACTATGGCACTCTGAGCGAGAGGGACTTGGACAAAGCGGCTCATTATTATCGTATGATTATAAATGATGAGCGCGAAAATGACTGGAGATTCTTCGCCTACATAAATCTCGGCACTATGTATATAGACGCAAATTATTTCCATACAGCATTGCGTTTTTTCAAGAAAACAGAAAAATTGAAAAATAAAGCCATGAAAGTGCTTAAAGATATGGGCGATATGCGGCTTCTTGAAAATCTCGATTCGTGTAAAAGGCTTCTGGAATTTCCCTTGGAAGAGAGAAGGAAAAGAACAATATTGCAGCATCATGCCAATAACTTGGACCATTTGTTTTGTAGTGGACGAAAAGCGCCGGAACCATACGTGAGCGTTGAAGAACTGAGAAAAGCCGAACCTTGGCGACCAGATGATATAAATGAGATAGATCCTTCGGATATTGAAGAACATAAAAACAAGGAAGTGACTGTCACGAGAAAAACTTCAAGAAACACTTATGAGGATTTCGTCTTTTACAAGATACCGGTGCAGCTGCGTAGCGATGATATCTTCGGTAATCAGAAGGAGCTGATATTTCTGGAGAAGAACGTGCATCTCGAATTGAACCAATATATTCAAAATAATATAGCTTATTTGAAATCGGTGTTTCGCCAGAACGGATATGTATTCGTCTATCTTCCTGCACATTCTGTCGATGATGACGATAGGGCGGATTGTATCGGTTCATATATTAATGAATATAATGTGTGGGACAAGCCTGAAGAGTTTAATTGGGGACCTCCGCACGGTCATGAGAAAAACAGGATGGAGTCGGATTATTGGAGCGCTATTTTCAGTGAAGAGGAAATCCCAGCCGACTGTGCCGGATTCCTGCATTATATACCGCAGTCGGACAATGTGGATCAGAAGAAGAAACTGTTCGATTACATATTTTTCCCATATCGTTCGGGTACTGACTGGGAAAAGGCGTTCAACTGTTTCTTGGATTATGTTGGAAACTTGCCGTATGTGAAAGTAAACGACAGAAAACTGCCTCTTGGAATAAGTCTTTTGATAGATAAGAAATGCAACATCTTCGTGATGGATAATGACGAGAAGATTGCGGAAGTGAAGATGCCTGTGTTGTCTAAAGTGCTTTATTTCACTTTCCTTCAGCATCCTAAAGGATTTTCCATAAAAAACCTCGTCGATTATAAGAGCGAGTTGCTGGACTGGTATAGGAAAATGTCTAACAGAAAAGACATGGAGAAAAGCATCGACGACTTGATCGACCCGACGAAAAACTCCGCCAACGAAAAGATTTCTCGCATCAGAAAAGCCTTTGAAGACGCTTTGCGCAGATATTCGGATAATGTCGACAAGTTCGTCCCGACAGGAAAGAAAGGGGAGAATTACGCTGTGAATTTTGATAGGAACAGAATAAGATACGAATTGAAAATTGAAAGTTGAAAATGGAAAATTAACTTTCCATTTTCCATTTTCAGTTTTCAATTTTCTCAATCCCTGCCGCCTCGGAGAAATCGCGTTTAGAGATTAAAGACCCAGAGTCGCAGAGACCCAGAGTCGCAAAGAAACTTTAAGACTCTGCGTCTTTGTGACTTTGCTTCTTAACTCAAGCGGCAAGCTTTTTCTGTTTCTCTTTTTTGCGGGAAAAAGAGAAAGGAAATCTTTCTGTCGTACCTACGGCACTCTGATATCATTCTGGTTATGTTTGCAGGCATTCCGAGCTACGCTCTCCATACCTGCCTATAATCTGTCGTCCCTAACGGGACTTTTTTGAGATGAAAGTTGAAAATTGAAAATGAGTTGTTGTAAAGCTACGTCTCAAGAATGGAGTCGTAAAGTAATGGAGTAATGTAGTAATGGAGTGATGGAGTAGTGGGAAACGAAATTTTTCTCTGCGTTCCTTTGCGTCTCTGCGAGAGGAAATAATATCGGTCACTGAGCTTGTCGAAGTGACAAGCAGAATTCCTTCGACAGGCTCAGGCACCGTTCACAGCCCAAAGCAAAAAATCCTTTAACATTTTATTTTAGAACTAGCTGTTTTCTCACGAATTTTTTCTTATATTTGTCAACTAATCATTATTATTGATTTACATTCTTAATTGTATATTTTAAAATAATGATATTTTGTTTCTAACTATTTAAGAATTAAATAAATAAACAAATATAAAATTATCGTGATGAGTAAATTAGGCTTAGATTTTGAAAAAGTAGCTAAGGCTCGTGGTCTGGCAAAAAACATTGCCGACAACGTACAAGGTTTTGTGGAACAATATACAACCGTCGCTGTTGAACGTACTTTATGTCGTTTGATTGGCATCGACGGCGTTGATGAGAATATGGTGCCGCTTCCAAATGTCGTCGTCGACACATTGAAAGACAAAGGCGTTTTGGGCGAAGGCGTCCTCTTCTTCATCGCTAACGCAATGATTGAGACAGGCAAGAACCCACAGGAAATCGCTGAACTCGTAGCTAAAGGAGAATTAGATATCACCAAGGTTGTGACAAGAGACAGCAAGAAAATCGCTGACACCTTACAACCAATCATCGATGAAAACATCAACAAGATTCGCGCTCGCCGCGCTCGCCGTGAGCAATATCTTAACACAATAGGCGAAGGACCAAAACCTTATCTCTATATCATCGTTGCTACAGGTAACATCTACGAAGACGTTATCCAAGCTCAAGCCGGCGCACGTCAAGGCGCTGACGTCATCGCTGTTATCCGTACTACAGGTCAAAGCCTCTTGGACTATGTTCCTTACGGCGCAACAACAGAAGGCTTCGGCGGTACTTTCGCAACACAGGAAAACTTTCGTATCATGCGTAAGGCATTGGATGAAGTAGGCGAGGAGGTCGGTCGTTACATCCGTCTCTGCAACTACTGCTCAGGTCTCTGCATGCCAGAAATCGCTGCTATGGGTGCTCTCGAAGGCCTCGACGTCATGCTCAACGACGCTCTCTACGGCATCTTGTTCCGTGACATCAACATGCAACGTACACTCATCGACCAATATATGTCTCGTATCATCAACGGTTTCGCAGGCGTTATTATCAACACTGGTGAAGACAACTACCTCACAACAGCCGACGCCGTTGAAGCAGCTCACACAGTTCTCGCTTCTGACCTCATCAACGAGCAACTCGCTTTGTCAGCAGGTCTTAAAGAAGAACAGATGGGTCTCGGCCATGCTTTCGAGATGGACCCAGAGTTAGAAAACGGATTCTTGTATGAACTCGCTCAGGCTCAGATGACACGCGAAATCTTCCCTAAGGCAACATTGAAATACATGCCTCCAACCAAATTCATGACAGGTAACATCTTCCGCGGTCACATCCAAGACGCTCTCTTCAACATGATTGGCATCTGGACAAACCAAGGCATCCAGCTCCTCGGCATGCCAACAGAAGCTATCCACACTCCATTCATGAGCGAC
>JAZLAL010000098.1:0-7074 GCA_045613185.1 Bacteroidales bacterium
AATTTGTTGTCGAACAAGGATTCGAACCTTGACAGGCAGAACCAAAATCTGCAGTGCTACCATTACACCATTCGACAATCATTATTTCGTATCTTGAATGTGAGTGCAAAGATATAACATTTTTTAATACGCGCAACAAAAAAATGATTTTTTTTAATTTTTTTTTATACCTTATTAATATAGATAAAAATCGCATCATAATATATATGCAATTCTCCCGTTAATTCAAAAAAAATATACATTATACATTATGTATTATGAATTAAATCTTATCTTTGCAAATTACAAATTTTCTTGTTTTTGAAAATAATTAAATATAAATACTAATGAGTTTTAAGAAGTTAAACAACATTGTAGGATGGGGCGTATTTCTCATTGCTACCATCGTTTATGTACTCACATTGGAAACTACCGTCAGTTGGTGGGATTGTGGTGAGTATATTTCCACAGCTTATAAATTGCAAGTAGGTCACCCTCCAGGAGCACCACTTTTCCAGATGATAGGCAGATTTTTCTCACTTTTTGCCTTCGGAGATGTCACAAAAGTAGCATTAATGATAAATTTGATGTCGGCTTTGTGTAGTAGTTTTACCATTTTATTCCTTTTCTGGACAATAACGCTTCTCTCGAAAAAAATGTGGATGAAAGATGGTGAAGCAGCTCCGATGTCAAATAAATTCGCAGTTCTTGCAACAGGTGTTATCGGTGCCTTGGCTTACACTTTTTCTGATTCATTCTGGTTCTCAGCCGTAGAAGGAGAAGTTTACGCTATGTCATCATTATTTACTGCAATAACATTCTGGGCAATATTGAAATGGGAGGAAGTTGCAGATGAGCCTTATCATTATCGCTGGCTTATATTCATTGCCTATCTCATCGGATTGTCAATAGGTGTTCACCTTCTGAACCTCTTGTGTATACCTGCTGTTGTTTATGTGGTTTATTTCAAGAAATATAGCAAGATAACATTGAAAGGCTTTATCGTAGCAGGCGTAATATCAGTGCTTCTTGTCGGTTTGATTCAAGTGGTGCTTATCCCAGCAATCGTTTCATTATGTGGTAAGTTTGAGCTTTTCTTCGTAAATACGCTCGGAACTCCATTTGACGTTGGAACAATAGTTTATTTCGTACTTCTTATAGCGATAATAGTATTGGGAATCTATTTCTCAAATAAATATAAAAAGGTGATACTTAATGTTATAGTCCTTTCATTTATGTTTATTTTGATAGGTTATTCTTCATTCTTTATGCTCGTTATCCGTGCTAATGCAAATACTCCTATCAATGAAAATGACCCAAGCGAAGCGGTTTCTATGCTTTCTTATTTGAAACGTGAACAATATGGTAGCTGGCCTTTGCTTCGTGGTCCTTATTATATGGCTAAACCAATCGATGCTAACGACGGAAGCCCTGTGTATGTGAGAGATGAGAAAAAAGGTAAATACGTTATCACCGATGATAGAAAAAGTACAGAGCCTATCTATGATGAAAATCTTACCACAATATTCCCTCGTATGTGGAATGGATCAAAACGTTTGTATACAAGTACTTACGAACAATATATCGATAAATCAAAGATGGTTCCTGTAACAGTCAAGAAGCCTAATAGCTCAGGTGGATATACTGCAGAAACTGTTATGCGTCCAACTTTCGGACAAAATCTGAAGTTCTTTATCGGCTATCAATGTAATCACATGTATTGGCGTTACTTTATGTGGAATTTCGTCGGTCGCCAAAATGATATTCAAGGTCATGGCGAATTGGAATATGGTAATTGGTTGAGCGGTATCAAATTCATCGATGAAGCTCGTTTGGGCAAACAAACAGATCTTCCAAAATCGATGACAAATTCAGGTCGTACTACATTCTTCTTCTTGCCTTTGATATTAGGATTGGTAGGTTTGTTCTATCATATCAAGAAAGACATAAAAGATTCATGGGTCGTGTTCTTGTTGTTCTTCATGACAGGTCTCGCTATTGTGATATATCTTAACCAAACACCATATCAGCCTCGTGAACGTGACTATGCATACGCTGGTTCCTTCTATGCTTTCTGTATCTGGATTGGTATAGGCGTCATGGGCGTTATGGAACTTTTGCAAAAGATGATGAAAAATAAAATGGCTGTTGCAGTCGTTGCTTTCGTGTTATGTCTCTCAGTTCCAACAGTTATGGCTGCTTCTGGTTGGGAAGGCCATAATCGTTCAAACAAGACTGCTGCTCTCGACTGGGGTAAGAATTATCTTAAGAACCTTCCAGAAAATGCTGTCATTTTTACTCGTGGCGATAATGATACATTCCCTCTTTGGTATGTTCAAGAGGTCGAAGGCTATCGTACCGACGTCCGTGTATGTAACTATATGCTTTCTTCTGGCTATTGGTATGTTCATCAAATGGGACGTAAACAATATGAATCAGACAGACTTCCATTGACATTGACACCTGAACAATATGATAATGGCGTTAATGAACCTATATTTATTAATGAGGTGTTTGATGGCCCAGTAGAGTTGAAAGATGCTATCGAGTTTATCAAGAGCGACAATCCTAGAACAAAGGTCGGTTTGGTGTCAGGAAATAAAGTTAATTATCTTCCAACACGTCGTCTTAAGATTACCGTTGATAAAGATGCTGTTATACGCAATGGAATAGTTCCAGCAAATATGAAGGATAAGATAGTTGATGAAATAGTATGGGAAATTCCAGCAAGTGTTAATTATTTGTATAAGAATGACTTGATGCTTCTTGATTTCTTCGCTACAAATAATTGGACTCGTTCTGTATATTTTACAAGCTTAAGCGATATTAAGAATATTTTGGGTATTGATAAATATCTGCATCAAGAAGGCCTCGCTCACCGATTCATGCCAGTAGAAGCTGTCGCTTATTATAAAGATGCAGGCGGCGTATTCGTTGACGGTTCTTATGAATTGTTGATGTCTGATGATATCAGATGGGGTAATCTTAATGACCCAGATGTGGCTGTTGACCCAGAAAGCCGTCGTAGCGTTTTGTTTGTAAAACAAGCTTATATGCGTCTCGCTCAAGTGCTCGTAAATAGTAAGAGAAAAGCTGAAGCAGTCGCCGTATTGGATAAATGTCTGGAATTCTTCCCAAATGACAAGATTCCTTATGATATTTTAATGATGACTTATCCTGAGATTTATTATGCAGCTGGTGCTGTTGATAAAGGCGATGCGTTTATGAATGTTATGCTTGAAAACTGTAAGGATAACTTGAGATATTATTATGAGTTGGATACTCCATTCATGATGTATTACTCGGAAAGCATATATGAAAATTTGGCTATTTTGGATAAGATGAAAACAATTGCCACTAAGTATAAACGTAATGATCTTAGGGTTAAAATAACGGATACGTTTAATGAAGAAAATGGTAAATTCTATCCTTATTTATCTAGATAAGAACAAAAAAGCTCAGAATTTAATTCTGAGCTTTTTTATTTGTAAAACTTCTGATTACGAGCCAGATTCCTGTAATTAAGAAAGGAATGCTAAGCCATTGTCCCATATCTAATGTCATTGATGTCTCGAATTCCACTTGTGGATTTTTGATGAATTCAATCGCTATTCTTGAACCGAAAACTACGATGAGGAATATTCCGAACATGAATCCAGGGCGTTTTTCTGCCATATTTTGTCTGTAATAAGCATACAACAGGTAAATGAAAACCAATATGCAGAAAATTGCTTCGTAAATCTGTGTTGGGTGACATGCTGGTATGTTTTCTATCGGCATTCCGATAGGGTAGTCTCTTACGAATTTGAATCCCCAAGGAAGTGTGGTCGGTTCACCGTAAATCTCTGAGTTCATGAGATTCCCGAATCTGATGAACGCGCCTCCAATTGCTGCAGGAACAACGATTCTATCTAAAATCCAAATGTAAGGTTTCTTGATTTTTTTAGCGTAAATAAATAAGCCAATCAATATTCCTATCGCGCCTCCGTGACTTGCGAGTCCGCCTTCCCAAATCTTTAAGATCTCAACAGGATTTGACAAATAATAAGAAGGCTCGTAGAATAGACAATGTCCCAAACGTGCGCCTAAGACGGTGGAAAACAACATGTACATGAAAAGCATATCTAAATGTTCTTCGTTCATGCTTTCTTTTCTGTAAATGTTTTTCATGATATAATATCCGACGATGAAAACCATTGCCCATAAAAGTCCGTACCATGCGATAGGGCGGCTGCCTATGTGAAAAATGAAGGGATCAACATCCCAAACTACATAATTTAATAACATGATTTTTTATTTTTTGCAAAAGTAATAAAAGACTAAAGACTAAAGACTAAGGACTAAAGATTTTTTAATTATGAATTATGCATTATGAATTATGAATTATGAATTATGAATTAATCTTAACATTTTTTAAGTTAAAGTCTTTTTGCTTGCAATAATTGAACAATCCTTTTTCTGTAAGATATTCTGCTAGGTATTCTTGTTCCGTTTGTCCTGGCGTTGGAACAAGATATGCATTTCTGTTAAGAATTGTTAAGTCCATTAAGGAAGAATAACCTCCTCGGCAGATGATGTTTTTTGATTTGGCAACTATTTTAACAAATGTTTCGTCATCGACATGGTTAAAGAAAATGATGTTTTTCGGAGCGTTGACTGGAATTTGTTCATCCTCTGGTTTTGCTCTTAAAATGACGATATTTCCTTGAATGTCATTTGCTTGTTTGATGATAATGTCTTCAAAAATAGTGCGTTGCGGTTCAGGCCCTGATAAAATTACCAGATAATCAATTGATTTGGTTTCGTCTTTTATTTCGGAAGAAAAACGGCTCAGGAAACCGATGTATTTAGTCTTGATTTTAACATTTGCAGGGTGTGATAACTTCCCAGATAACGAAGGTTCGTGTTCAACATCTGGAATCCATAGTTCGTCGTATTTTTTGATGTAGTGTTTATGTAGTTGATTTATAATAGGAGAGGTCCATTTGAAAAATTTAGGAACCTGGATGTTGAGTTGGTGAGTGATATAGATAGAATGTACTTTTTTGCTCCAGCATCCGAATCTGTTGTCGGAAATGACGAGGTCTATTTTGTAGTCGTCAACGATTTTTTCTAAAGCTTTATGTTCTTTCTTAAAATTTATTAAGGCATTCGGAATGGATTTTAACAATTGAAAAACTTGAGAATTGCCTTTGCTGTATAAAGGTTCAAAACCAGGAAGTTTTATGAATTCTAAATTCGGAAATTCTTTTTTAAGAAATGCTAAAGGAGCTTTGTCTGCCGCAATGATGACATTGTCGCCCGATTCCAGTAATCCTCTGATTATCGGGACGCATCGGGTGGCGTGGCCTAACCCCCAATTCAACGGACATATCAATACGTTCTTTTTCAACTCCTTGATTTTTTGCAAAGATACGATTTTTTTTGAGGATTGAGAGGGAGTAGAGGTAATAGAGGTGATGGTGTCGCAATCTCTAGTCCCTCTGCTACTCTAAATCTTAATAAAAATTAACATAATTCATTGTAAATCAGTAAAATAAAATGTTTATATTTGCACTTGGAATTATAAATCAAAATTATGAATTGTGAATTGTTATATGAGGTTGCGTTGACTTTAGTGTCTGGCATTGGCGATGTGAATGGCAAGAAACTGGTGGCGTATTGTGGCGGAGCGGAAGCGGTTTTTCGTGAGAAAAAGAAGTCGTTGTCGAAGATTCCCGGGATAGGGGAGAAGACTGTTGATAGTATTTTGTCGCAGGATGTTCTGTCGCGAGCAGAAAAGGAATTAGATTTTGCTGATAAATATGGGATAAGGATTCTGTATTATCTCAATTCAAATTATCCTAAACGGCTTCAGCATTGCTATGATAGTCCGATGGTTTTATATTGTAGTGGTTATACGGATTTGAATGTCGCTAAGATTATCGGCGTTGTCGGGACTCGCAACGTGACTGATTACGGCAAACTTATGACGGATAAGATTATATCGGAATTGGTTGACGATGACGTTATGGTTGTCAGTGGCTTGGCTTATGGTGTTGATACTTGTGCGCATATCGCTTCTGTGAAAAATGGACTTAAAACGGCAGCTGTTTTGGCGCATGGTCTTCATACAATTTATCCTCCTATGAATAAAAATCTTGCTAAAAGGATTCTGGAAGATGGAGGTTGCCTTTTGACGGAGCAGATTAGCGGCGTGGATCCTGACAGGGAGAATTTTCCTAAAAGGAATAGAATCGTTGCTGGCATGATTGATTGTCTGATAGTTGTGGAAAGTGCTGCTAAAGGGGGTGCGCTTATCACGGCTGAAATAGCAAACACTTATGATAGGGAGGTTTTTGCTGTGCCAGGGCGCGTCGGCGATGTTTATAGCATTGGCTGTAATAATATGATTAAAGATAATAAGGCAAGTATTTTGTTGGATGCCGATGGCTTGCGTTCTATAATGCGTTGGGATGAGGATAAAAAAGTCGTGCCGAAGCAGATGCGTATGTTTCGAGAATTCAGTGAAGATGAAAAAATGGTGATGAATTTGTTTGAAGAAAACGCTGTGGTTTATCTTGATAAAATCATTACGGAGACGTCATTTTCGCCTACAAAAATAGCCTCTATTTTGCTGTCTCTGGAGTTCGACGGGGTGTTGGCGGCACTTCCTGGAAAACGTTATCAAAAGTTGTGATTATAATAGGATTATAAGATAAAAATTCTTATTTTTGCAACAAAATAAGCATAAATGCAAGAAGGTATCGTTATTAAGTCAACAGGAAGTTGGTATGAAGTAAGAAATGAAGATGGCGAAGTGGTGCTTTGTCGTCTCAGAGGCAAGATTCGTCTCGATGGTATTAGAACAACAAACCCAGTAGCGGTTGGTGACAAAGTTATTTTTGAAAAAGAAAATAATAAGGATACCTGCGTGATTAACAAAATCTTGCCACGTTATAACGTGATAGTGAGAAAGTCGGTGAATCTTTCAAAAGCTTCTCATATCATTGCCTCTAATATCGATCAGGCTATCTTGGTAGCAACGATAGCTCATCCAAGAACCTCGACAGGTTTCATGGATAGGTTCTTGGTTACAGCCGAAGCTTATCATAT
>JAZLAL010000099.1:0-3735 GCA_045613185.1 Bacteroidales bacterium
TTTGTTACATTTGCAGAATTAGAAAATTCAGTAAAAAAAATAATAACAAAATCAAATAATAACATAATGAAAAAGATTTTATTACTTGGAGATGAAGCCATTGCACAAGGCGCTATCGACGCTGGTCTTTCAGGTGTTTACGCTTATCCAGGCACACCTTCAACAGAGATCATGGAATTCATCCAAGGCTCAAAAGAAGCTAAAGAATTAGGCATTCGCGCTTTATGGTCAGCTAACGAAAAGACAGCTATGGAAAGCGCAATCGGCATGTCATATGCTGGCAAACGTTCACTCGTATGTATGAAACACGTCGGTGTTAACGTTGCCGCCGACCCATTCATCAACTCAGCAGTGACAGGCGTTAACGGCGGTATGGTTGTTTTGGCAGCCGACGACCCATCAATGCACTCATCACAAAACGAGCAAGACTCACGTACTTACGCTAAGTTCGCTCTCATCCCATTGCTCGAGCCTTCAAACCAACAAGAAGCTTACGACATGGCACGTTATGCTTTCGACCTCTCAGAAAAGATCGGAACTCCTGTTATGTTACGCGTAACTACTCGTTTGGCTCACTCACGCGCTGGCGTTGTATGTACAGAAAAACGCGCACAAAATGAAGTAGCTCTTCCATCAAACTTACGTCAATTCGTTTTGCTTCCAGCAATCGCTAGAAGACAATACAAACAATTGCTCGAAAAACAAGCTGTTATGGAACAAGACAGCAACGAAAGCGGCTTCAATAAATATTTCGAAGGAACAGACAAGAAATTAGGTATCATCACTTGCGGTTTGGCTTACAACTATTTGAAAGAAAACTACAACAACGAAACTATTCCTTATCCAGTTCTTAAGATCAGCCAATATCCACTTCCAATCGCTATGATTCAAAAGATTTATGACGAATGCGACGAAATCTTAGTCATGGAAGAAGGTTATCCAATCGTTGAAGAATTATTAAAAGGTCTCTTGGCAACAGGCAAGCCAATCCACGGTCGTTTAGACGGCACCTTGCCACGCGACGGCGAACTCAATCCTAACATCGCTGCTAAAGCTGTTGGCAGACCATTCGAAGTAGGCGCACCTATTCCAGAATTAGTACAGGCTCGTCCTCCAAAATTGTGCGACGGATGTCCTCACTGGGATTCTTTCAGAGCTCTCAACGAAGCTATGTCAGGATATGAAAAAGGCAGAGTATTCGGTGACATCGGCTGCTACACACTCAGCGCTACTCCTCCACTCAATTCTATCAATAGTACAGTCGACATGGGCGCAAGTATCACAATGGCTATCGGCGCTGCAGACGCAGGTCTCTACCCAGCAGTAGCTTGTATCGGTGACTCAACATTCACACACTCTGGTATGACAGGCTTGCTCGACGCTGTTAACAACAATAGCAACGTCGTCGTCATGATCCTCGACAACTCAACAACAGGTATGACAGGCGGTCAGAAGTCTTCAGCAGAAGGTCGTCTCGAAAGCATCTGTAAAGGTTTAGGCGTTGACCCAGATCACGTAAGAGTTATCAAACCTCTTCCAAACCAACACGAAATCAATGTTCAAGTCATTAAAGAAGAGTTGGCATACGAAGGCGTATCTGTCATCATCCCACGTCGTGAATGTATCCAGACATTAAGTAGAAAGATGCGTGCAAAAAAAGCATAATTAACATTTAAAAAAGATAATCATGAAAAAAGATATTATATTAGCTGGTGTTGGCGGTCAAGGTATCCTCAGTATCGCTTCTTGTATAGGCATCGCTGCTGTAGAGAAAAACATGTATCTCAAACAAGCTGAAGTTCACGGCATGAGCCAAAGAGGCGGCGACGTTCAGTCACACCTCCGCATCTCTGACAACGAAATCGCTTCCGACTTGATTCCAGAAGGCAAAGCAGACCTCATCATCTCTGTCGAACCAATGGAAGCTCTCCGTTACTTACCAATGCTCGCTAAAGACGGCGTCATCATCACAGCAAAAGCTCCTTTCATCAACATCGACAACTATCCAGAAGTTGAAGCTGTTTACACAGAATTAAAGAAGCACAACGCTATCATCATCGACGCTGACGAATTAGCAAAAGAATGTGGCAACGTACGCGCTGCTAACATGGTAATCTTCGGTGCTGCGGTTCCTTTCCTCGGATTCGAAATGGAAACAATAGAAAACAGTATCCGCGAACAATTCGGCAGAAAAGGCGAAGAAGTAGTTAACCTCAACCTCAAAGCCGTTGAAGCTGGTTACCAACAAGCATTAAATAAATAATGTAAAAATTATTAAGACAAGAGATGGAGAAATCTGTCTCTTGTCTTTTATTAATTTATGCTGCATAATTAAAATGTAGAGTCGCAAGATTTTGCATCTGTACTGAAAGTTCAAAGTTCAAGGTTTAAAGTTCAAGGTTCAAAATGAAATTCCGTAAAATAATCGCTCATTGCTCACAGCTCACAGCTCACAGCTTATTGTTAATTGTTTTAAGCTTATTCTTATTTTCCTGCAGCAACTCAGGGAACAATGAGTCCACTGACAATAAGGAAAGCAAGAAACATAAGGAACCAGAATTTCTTTACGGAATATGCATCGACAATTATGATGTCGTTGTCGACACTATCAGAAAGAATCAGTTTCTTTCAAACATAATGTTAAAACAGAATATCAACTATAACACCATCACTCATATAGAGAAAAATCACAGAAAGACATTCGATATCAGAAAGATAAAACCAGGACAGAAGCACACTTTTTTAATAAGCCGCGATAGCATCGCGCAACCTGTCTTCTGGATTTATGAAATCAACAAAATAGACTACGCTGTCTTCAGTCTCACCGACTCTCTCAATGCTTGGGTTGGACATAAGGAAGTGACGACGAAGATAGAGACCATCGAAGGCACCATCGAGTCTTCATTATGGAACGCCATTGCAGCAACAGGCGGCAACCCTAACATAACAATGGAATTATCAGACATATACGCTTGGACCGTCGATTTCTTCGGCATACAACCAGGCGACGCTTTCAAAGTGGTATATGAAAACAGATATATAAAAGACGAATGCATCGGCATGGGTAAAATCCTCGCTGCATATCTTAACAACGCTGGATCAGAACATTACGCTTATTATTTCGAGCAAAACGGCAAAGGCGAATACTTCGACAAAGAGGGAGCCAACCTCCGCAAGGCTTTCTTGAAAGCACCGCTCAACTACCGACGCATCAGTTCAACATTCAGCAACGCAAGAAAACATCCTGTCACTAAAGTCGTCCGCCCGCATCATGGCGTCGACTATGCCGCACCAACAGGAACGCCAGTCGTTACCATCGGCGATGGCACCGTCATTGAAAAAGGCTGGGACAAAAAAGGCGGCGGTAACTACATAAAAGTCAAACATAACAGCACTTACACAACTACTTACATGCACCTCAACGGTTTTGCCAAAGGTATACAAAAAGGCACTAAGGTCAAACAAGGACAACTCATCGGTTATGTAGGAAGCACAGGTATGTCGACAGGTCCGCATTTGGATTTCAGATTGAACAAAAACGGAACATATATAGACCCATTGAAGTTCCAATCGCCATCAGCAGACCCAGTCAGCAATGCTAACAAAGCAGCGTTTGAGGAAGTGATGAAGAAGTATGAGATTTGATTGCTTCACGGGAATTCTCCACGTATCTCACGGAGTTTCACGGAGTTTTTTGTTATGTTTAATAAAAAATAGCACCGCAAGTTTGCAGTG
>JAZLAL010000100.1:0-3215 GCA_045613185.1 Bacteroidales bacterium
CTTCGGTCTCGCCGACAAAGACGATTTCGATATCTTGAAAGAACCTGCAGGAACAACAGCATTCGCTTCTCCTGAACAGCAAAAAAGAAATAAAATCGACAATCGCTCCGACATCTACGCTCTCGGAAAAATCATTCAAGATGTTTCATATCAATCGCTTAAGATAAGAAAGATAATTAAAAAATGTCTGGAAGAAAACCCAGAAAAACGATTTCGTTCCGCTCTTGATGTAAAGAAAAAACTCAACAGCAAGACTAATATCATCATCGTTGTCATAACTCTACTTATAACAATTTTTGCGATTTTATTTTTCACATTAGCAGCTTCTCAAAGTTCTTACGATTCTCTCAGAAAAGAAATGATAACTTTAGAGAACGAGAATCTCAAGATAAAATCGGAATCTGATTCCATCAAAATCGTTTTAAAAAAGCAAAACGAGATAGAAACACTTTACAGAGCCTTACAGAAACAAGTGATAGATTTTGCGGAAGAGCAATGTCGGGAAGTCGGAAAGACTTTGAATTATAACTATATATTTTCAAGAGATAATGATATAATAATAGATTTAGTTCTTAGCAGAGGAAAATTCCCTCAACAACTCATTGATTCAAAAGTAAGTAAAGACGCACCTCATTATCACGAGTGGTTACATAATCTGAAGAAAATAGAAGAAAACATTTATATTGATTTTAGCAGAAACTTTAATAGTTTGACAAGCGAAGAAGAGAAAGAAGCTTTTAAATCAAGGTATGGGATTTGAGGAACTGAGGAAATTTTTCCTTTCGCCATTAGTCATCACACCTTACACACCGCTGCTATCAGCTTCTTCGTATAATCGTTTTGAGGATTGTTGAAAAGCGCGTCAGCTTCGTTCATCTCCTGAATCTTGCCGTTGTACATTACCACGACTCTGTCGGACATAAATCTTACGACGCTTAAATCGTGAGAAATGAATATATATGTGAAATGAAATTCTTTCTTCAGTATGTTAATAAGATTTAACACCTGTGCCTGCACCGAGACGTCGAGAGCCGACACCGACTCGTCGCAGATTATCAGTTTCGGATTGACAGCCAAAGCGCGCGCTATACATATGCGCTGCCTCTGACCTCCAGAGAACTCATGAGGATAACGCTGATAATGCGCTGCTTCCAAACCGACTTCTTCCAAGAGACGACAGACGCGTTCTCTTCTTTTCTTGGCGTCTTTCTCAATGCCGTGAACCAACATCGGCTCTGCGATAGAGTCGCCGACACAGATACGCGGATTCAAGGATGAATACGGGTCTTGAAAAACAATCTGCGCCTGCTTGCGATATTCTCTTAATTCTTTATTATTCAACTTCGTGATATCTCTTCCTTCGAAAATAACTTTTCCAGAAGTAGGCTCGACAAGTCGTAAAATACTGCGTCCCAATGTGGTTTTGCCGCATCCCGACTCGCCCACAAGTCCGAGCGTCTCGCCTGGATACACGTCAAAACTGACATCATCGATGGATTTTATGTAGTCGTAAGTACGACCGAAGACACCTTTTCGAAGCGAATACCAAGTCCTGAGATTCTCAACCTTTAAGATTGGTTCCTGCGAATATAAAAGTTCGTGTTGTTTATTACGTTCTTCGTCAGTGATGAGCAACTCATTCTTAACCTGATTGTTGTCACTCCATTTCCCATCAAGAAATTCCTTCACGACAGGAAGTCGCTCCAGACGATAATCGAGTGGCGGGCGACAAGCGATGAGGCCTTTAGTATAAGGATGCTGAGGATTATTTAAAATATCGTGCGTCTTGCCTTTTTCCACGATGACGCCTTTGTTCATCACGATGACATCATCGGCAATTTCAGAAACCACGCCGAGGTCATGAGTGATGAAAATCATTCCCATTCCGTTCTCACGCTGAAGCTCTTTGAGAAGTTTCAAAATTTCTTTCTGCACCGTGACATCTAGAGCCGTCGTTGGCTCATCAGCGATGAGGACTTTTGGATTTGAAATGAGAGCCATCGCAATCATCACTCTCTGCTTCTGACCGCCAGAAAGCTCGTGAGGATATTTATCGAAAATAATCTCTGGATTTGGCAGCTTCACCTTTTCGAAAAGTTCTAGAACTTTTTCTTTGAGTTGCTGAGTTGTGGATGAAGACTGTTGACCGTTGACTGTTGACAGTTGACTGCCGAAGGCTTCCATCACCTGAAATCCACATTTATAAACTGGATTCAAGGAAGTCATCGGTTCTTGGAAAATCATAGCGATTTGTCTTCCGCGGACCTCCGACATCTGGTCGTCGTTATAATGTGAAATATCTTTGTCTTCCAACAAAATAGAATCGGCTTCAATCTTCGATTTACGTCTGTCGAGAAGCTGCATCACAGCAAGGTTACTGACAGATTTTCCCGAACCCGACTCGCCGACGATACCGAGAGTCTTGCCCTCAAACACTTCAAAGTCGACACCATGCACAGCCTCCTGCCACTGACTATCGCGGCAGAAAGAGATTCGAAGGTTATTGACTTTTAAAAGTGGATTCATTTTATAAAGTTAATAGTTTATAGTTAAAAGTTAATAGTAGTTTTAGAGGATATAGTTTAAAGTGGTTAGTGTATTTTAAGGTTTACAAAGATAGAAAAAAAAGTTCTTAGTTCTTAGTTCAACAGCCTTAGTTTAAATTATGAATTATGAATTATGCATTATGAATTAAAAAAACTATCTTTGCCCAACAATCTCATTCACATGAAAAACTTCCTCGAATTATTAAAAAGCAGACGTACATGTCGTCGTTTTACCGACGAAGCTATTGATAAAAAATCTTTAAAATATATCTTAGAAGCAGCGAAATTATCGCCATCAGGACATCGCATCAGACCTTGGGATTTCATCCTCGTTGAAGACAAAGAGACACTCAAGGCTTTGTCGGTCAGCAAGGCATCAGGAGCAGCGCTTATTGAAGGAGCTGCTGCCGCCATCGTAGTCGCTGCCGACACCACGAAAACCGATGTCTGGGTTGAAGACTGCTCCATCGCGACAATCATAATGCAGCTCGCAGCAGAGGAACTTGGTCTCGGCAGCTGTTGGGTGCAGATTCGCTTACGCAAAGACACCGAAGGAAACGACGCCACCGACAACGTCAAGAGAATCCTCAACCTCCCAGAAAACTATTCAGTATTGTCGATAGTCGCGATAGGACATAAGGAAACTTTGAACTAAGGCTTTTGGCTGTT
>JAZLAL010000101.1:0-13499 GCA_045613185.1 Bacteroidales bacterium
GCGCTCACCGATGAGAAGGGCAGGAGCGTTATTGAATACGAGTTCTGCTGTTGGAGAGCCTTTGATGCCGAGTTTGTTCTCGATGCGTCTCACTGAAACGGCATTGTCTCTTCTGTCGTATAAGAAATAAGAGAGACCGCGACCGTCGGTTGTTCCTTCTTCTGAACGAGCGAGCACGAGTTGAATGTCGGCATCGCCATTGGTGATGAAACGTTTGACGCCGTTGAGTCTCCAGCAGTTGTGTTCATCATCAAAAGTTGCTTTAAGTCTTACTGACTGGAGATCAGAACCGGCGTCTGGTTCGGTGAGTGCCATAGAACATGTGAATCCTTCGTTGATGAGAGGAAGATATTTGTCTTTAATCTCTTCTGAAGCGAATTCGTAAATGGTCTCGGCACAGTCTTGAAGTCCCCAGATATTAGCGAAGCCAGCGTCGGCACGCGACACTATCTCTGCTGCCATGACGTAAGGAACGTAAGGGAAATTCAAGCCGTTATATTTTCTAGGCAACGACATTCCGTAGAGACCAGCATCGCGCAAGACCTCGTGGTTTTTCTGTGTGCCTTTAGCATAAACTATTTTGTTGTCGATGACTTGTGGGCCTTCGTGATCCACGCTTTCTGCGTTAGCTTCTAATACGTTAGCTGCTAAGTCGCCGACTATCTCAAGGACTTTGTCGTAGTTGTCGATGGCGTCTTCAACGCTCTCAGGAGCCAACATATCGTTTGCACTATCGACGAAGTCACGTTCTTTCAACTTGATAATCTTATCCATCACAGGATGTGAGAGATAAAACTTTAATATTTCGTTATCGTTATAGAAATTCATATTTCGTCTTTATTTAAACTTTGGCTTTTGACCATTAGCTTTTGACTTTAAGGTTCAACAGTCAACAGTCAATGGTCAATGGTCAACAGTCAATGGTCAACAGCCTTAGTTATTATAACATATTCGATTTATAACTCTTTATCATCTTAGGTAAAACGTCCATAGCGTCACCGATTATGGTGTAGTCGGCTATGCTGTTGATAGGAGCGTTAGGGTCGGTGTTGATGGAAATTATCTTAGCCGATTGGTCCATGCCAGCGCGATGTTGCACTGCGCCGGAGATTCCGCAGGCGATATAAAGTTTAGGACGTACTGTCACGCCAGTCTGACCTATTTGTCTTGCGCTTTCAGTGAAACCAGCGTCGATGGCAGCGCGTGTAGCACCCACTTCGCCGCCTATCACCTCAGCGAGTTCGTGGAGGAGAGCGAAGTTCTCTTTAGAGCCCATGCCGTAGCCGCCAGCCACGATGATAGGAGCGCCTTTGATGTTAACCTTTTGTGCTTCAATATGACGGTTTAATATCTCAACGCAGAAATCGTTGTCTTTGAGATAGTCTTCAGCTTTGAGGTTACGGATGGCGCCTTTATGATTTTCGTTGTATATTTCTTTTTTCATGACGCCTTCGCGTACTGTCGCCATTTGAGGTCTTGTTTCAGGAGATACGATAGTGGCGATGATGTTGCCGCCGAAGGCAGGACGGATTTGATATAAGACGTCTTTATAGACGGTCTGTGTCTTAGCATCGGTATGGTCGCCGATTTCGAGACTTGTACAGTCGGCGGTGAGACCGCAACGTAAGTAAGATGAGATGCGTGGTGCGAGGTCGCGACCTACTGCAGTAGCTCCGAAAAGAACAATATCCGGTGTCTCTTCTTGGATTAATTTAGCGATAGTGCCGAAGAAAGGTAATGTTTGATAGAATGATAGACGAGTGTCATTAAGGTAAAAGACAGAATCGACACCGAATGGGAATAATTGTTCTTCTATATTTTTAATATCGTTTCCGATGACGATAGCATCGAGGCGCGAGTTTAGCTTGTCGGCGAGCTTGCGAGCCTTGGAACAAAGCTCCAAACTCACCTCAGCTATCTGTTGTTCCTCTGTTATCTCACAGAATACTAATATGTTGTTCATAATTCAAGTTTTAGAAAATAATTATTATTTGTTATTTACAGCGTTTTCAACGAAAGAAATAGCTTCACCAACTGTTGAAATTTGTTCTGCTTGATTGTCAGGAATATTGATTTCAAATTCTCTTTCAAATTCCATGATGAGCTCAACTGTATCTAATGAGTCAGCACCGAGGTCGTTTGTGAAACTTGCGCCGTCAACAACTGATTCGCGTTCAACACCTAATTTATTTACGATAATGTCTATAACTTGTTCTCTTGTATTCATAATAATTCTTTTTTAAATGTTTTTAATTAGATAATGTGAGCTGTGACAAGCTCTTTCATAAGTTCGTTAATTTCGCTTTCGCTGTTGGTTATAATTTTATTCTCTTTACTTGTAAGAACAACATTTTCTATTGATTTGACTTTTGTTGGCGAGCCGCTCATGCCTAATCTTGAAAAGTCAGGATTGATGTCGTCAGCGTTCCATTCTTCGATAGTGACCATTGGCTTTTGACTGTTGACCATTGGCTTTTGGCCTTCAGAAATGGAGCTAGCGTTTTTGTACATGATGACGCGTTTTGCGTGACGAGGGCGGCATTCGTTGGCGTTGCCGTGTACTGTAATCAAGACTGGGAAGGAAGTCTTCACTGTTTCAACGCCTCTGTCGAGACGTCTTTTTATTACGATTTCGTTTTCTGTTACAGAAACGAGTTCTTCTGCGTATGTGATTTGAGCAAGTTCTAATTTCTCTGCTACTTGAGGTCCGACTTGAGCTGTGTCGCCGTCGATGGCTTGACGTCCTGAGAAGACGATGTTGACTTTACCGAGTTTCTTCACTGCTGCCGACAGAGCGTATGATGTAGCCAGCGTGTCGGAACCTGCGAATCGTTTATCGCTGATGACGATGCCGTTGTCGGCGCCGCGGAACATGGATTCGCGCACGATTTCTGCTGCGCGAGGAGGTCCCATTGTTACGATGGTGACCTCGACAGACATGATGTCTTTGAGTGCGTCTTTGCAAGCGAGTGCCATCTCGAGTGCCTTCAAATCGTCGGGATTGTAGATGGCAGGAAGAGCAGCACGGTTGATGGTGCCGTCTTCTTTCATGGCGTCTTTGCCTACATTATGTGTGTCAGGAACTTGCTTCGCTAACACTACTATATGGAATTGTTTGTTATTCATTATTTATTTCTTTGATCTTCGATTAATGCAAATGATAAACTGCCTTTTGCGCAGAGCTTGCCGTTGACTGTAGCCTTGGCTTCGCAAAAGTACATATTTGCTCTTTTGCTTGATAATGTAGCTTCAACTTCGATGGTGTCGCCTGGAACAACCTGATGTTTGAAACGAACATTGTCGAGGCCTGTGTATAATGTGATTTTATCTTTTAAGTCATCGAGGATGAGAAGAGCGCACGATTGTCCCATGATTTCGCATAAGATAACGCCAGGAACAGTAGGCTGTCCAGGAAAATGTCCTTTCAAGAAAAACTCTTCACCTGTGACATGATATTTTGAATGAACGACTTTATTCTCGTCGATGTTAATTTCATCAACGAGCAACATAGGCTCGCGATGAGGTAAGTATTTCTTTAATTCTTCTTTTGTCATATCCTTTTTATTTGGGCTAAGAGCTGTGAGCTGTGAGCAATGAGCGATTCTATTATTAACGAAGTGCTCACTCCTCATAGCTCGAGGCTCACGGCTGTATTAATTATCAATTTTTCTCAGTGCGATGCAAGCGTTATGACCGCCGAAGCCAAGTGATTGTGATATCGCGATTGTTAAGTCGGCTTTTACTGCAGTGTTAGGTGTATAGTTGAGGTCGCAGTTAGGGTCTGCTTCGTTGAGACCTATTGTTGGAGGCACTATGCCGTGATAGAGTGCCAATGCTGCTGCTATCACTTCAACGCCGCCTGCTGCTCCGAGGAGGTGGCCTGTCATCGACTTTGTTGAGTTGATGTGAGCCTTGCGTGCGTTTTCTTCACCTAAAGCCGCTTTGATCGCTGCTGTCTCAGAACTGTCGTTGAGCGGCGTTCCTGTGCCGTGTGTATTGATATGGAGCACGTCATTGTCGTTGTATTTAGCTTCTTCGAGAGCCATCTTGATGGCGCGTGCTGCTTGTTTTCCTTCTGGATGTGGAGCAGTGACGTGGTGAGCGTCGCATGTGTTGCCGTAGCCGCATACTTCAGCATAAATCTTTGCGCCGCGAGCCTTGGCGTGTTCATATTCTTCAAGGAGAATGATGCCAGCGCCTTCGCCAAGTACGAAACCTGCACGACGTTGGTCGAAAGGCAATGATGCTTGTTTTGGGTCTTCAGCGCGTGTGAGAGCCTTGCAGTTGGCGAAGCCTGCTATACTGATAGGGTTGACAGCAGCCTCACTGCCACCTGTTATGATGGCGTCGGCGTAACCGTGTTTTATAGCGCGAAAAGCTTCTCCGATAGAGTGTGTGCCAGTGGCACAGGCAGTTACGATTGGTACGCAGACGCCACAGGCGTTATGACGTATCGCTATGTTGCCAGCAGCGATATTTGAAATCATGCTTGGTATGAGGAGTGGAGAGACCCATTTAGAACCTTGGTCTTTCCATTTTACTATTTCTTTGATGATGGTGTCGAAGCCGCCTTCGCCAGAACCTACATAAACGCCGAGACGTTCTGGGTCGAAGCAACCTTCGTTGCCTTTCATGGCTTCGATAGATGCTGCCATGGCGTAAATCGAGAATAAGTCGTTGCGACGTGCGAAAGAAGCATCTACGCCTAATGCTATAGGATCGAAATCTTTTACTTCAGCGCCGATTTTCACTGGAAGGTCTGAAGTGTCTATTTTTGTTATATAATCAATGCCGCAAACTCCGTTGATGAGGTTGTTCCATAATGTCTCGACATCGTTGCCGAGTGGGGTGATGGCACCCATTCCTGTTATTACTACTCTTTTTTCCATAATTACCATTCTAAAATACATGCTCCGGACACGAATCCTGCACCGAAAGCACTCAATACTATTAAATCGCCTCTTTTTAACTTGCCTTCCTTGTTGACTTCGTCAAGGAGAATAGGCACACTGGCAGAAGAGGTGTTGCCATATTTGTGAATGTTCAACGGGAACTTTTCGTCAGGTTGTTTCACATATTCCTTAATATTATTTATGATTCTCAAGTTTGCCTGATGAATCAAGAAATGATCGACGTCTTCTGGTTTATGTCCTGAAGCTTTCATCACAGCGTTGATGTCTCTGATGGCGGCGCGTGTGGCGAACATAAACACGTCTTGTCCGTGCATTACCAAAGGCTGGTTGCTGTCGGGTTTAGTGTTATAAGGAGAATATTGAAGTTCGTGTTTTTGGTAGAGACGGTCCCAGTTACATGAAGCTGACATTTTAGTTGCTTTGATGTTGTCGCCTTCGGTGAGCACCGCTGCTGCAGCTCCGTCGCCGAAGAGAACGCTGGCGGTGCGATCGTGCCAGTTAACCATGCGAGAAGGCTCTTCTGCACAAACAATGAGAATGTTCTTGTATTTGCCGCTTCTGTAGAACGACTCTGCGATTTCAAGGGCGTAGATGAAACCAACGCAAGCTCCGTTAAGGTCGAAGCAAGGACAGTTAGCACCGATGGCTCCTTGAATAAGGCAGCTCATCGCTGGAGATACAAATTCATTGACGACATTAGCACATATAATATAGTCTAAGTCCTTTGCATCCATGTTCGCATCGGAGAGAGCTTTCTTGGCAGCGTCAATAGCGAGGTCGTGTAAGTTTTCAGACGAGATGATGCGTCTTTCCTTTATTCCGGTTCTCGAGGTAATCCATTCGTCGCTGGTGTCGAGAATCTGAGAGAGCATCTCGTTGTTCACGACGAGTGATGGATGAGAACGTCCGGTTCCGATGATTTTCATATTTATTAATTTCAAAATTTCGAAGGCAAAAATAATATGACAATATAAGCTCGTGTTGAAAATGTGGCAGTTCATAGGTGAAATGGATATTTTTAAACAGAAAAGTGGTAAAATGATATTATTTGGGGTGAAATTTTTGTAAATTTGCAAATTGTTAACTGAAAAAAATATCAATTTTGATGAAAAAACGTCATAAAGATAACTTCTCAGCATGCTTGTTGGAACCAGAAAATATAGTGATAAGTCTTGTTATCTCTATATTATATGCCTTGGTCTTCCTCGTCATATATTCGCCTTATTCTGATACAGCATGGTTCGGATTGGCAAAATCAGATAGTTTTCTTTTGACAACGACATTCGTTGTGGCTTCTGTTTTACTTTTGGTCATAAGTAGAATATTAATGTTTTTCCTGTCGAAAAATATCGTGAAAATGACATATATGAAATATACCTTGTGGCTGATGAGCGAAATCATATTAATAGGTGTGTTTCATGCGATACTATCTATAGTATATGTCGAAATGACGGAATTTACAGCTCCTTTTATTGTGACAAAAAGTATCTTGATAACATTGCTGGCTTTGGGCGTGCCATATCTGGTGTCATCTATGTGGGTGACAATGAAAGAAATGCGTAATACCTTGCTCATTACAGATACAAAAAACATCGCTTCTGACGGTGAAGCTATAGCTCCAAATATAGACATTATTAATATAGCGGATAATAAGGGCGTACTTAAATTGTCTGTGAAACTCGACAACCTTTATTATATAAAAGCGGAAGATAATTATACTATAGTGAATTATACAAAAAATGGCGTGCTTAACAGGTATATGATACGCTGTAAAATACAGACTATAGAAAATAACTTCAGTAATACACCTTTGATGAGATGTCATAGGACGTATATTGTTAATGCTAATAAAATCAAGGTTTTACGTCATGAAAGCGACGGTTTCTATATGGACTTCGACTTTGAAGGCATAGATCCGATACCAGTTTCGAAAACATATAGCGAAGCTGTCGTGAAACGCTTCTCTGGTGATACTCCTAAAAATAAAATTGAAAAATAAACACATGTCTTGTATATGTGTTTATTTTTTTTTAAATTTGTGAAATGTTGTGCCAGATGTGAAAATCTGACATAAGTGTTTGATTAACCTATTATTAACTAACATTTATAATTATGAAAAGACTTTTCCTTACAATGTTGTTATTATCTTTAATAACACCATTTACTGTGCAATCTCAGGACAATAAAGCGGTCCAGGAGGTTTACGCTAAAGCTAAGAATGATGCAGTTGATTTGGTATGGAGTTTTAATGACATCGTTCCAGAATCAATGGTTGTCGACTTTGAAACAGGCGACTTTAGCCAAGCGGATTTCTTCGTTGATCCAACAAACCCATGGGTAATAACAGAAAGCGCTTTTGAAGGTAAATATGCTATCAAATCTACATGTGAAGGCGTGTCAAACGGCGTGTCTGCTATTGAAGTCACAGTTGACGTTCCTTTTGACGCTACAATGAGTTTCTATCATAAAGTGGATTGCGAATATTATTTCGACAACGCTCGTTTCTTCATCGATGGTGTTGAAAGAGACCTTATTACAGGTAAAAAAGATTGGGCTTACAGAGAATATAAAGTCTCTAAAGGTACTCACACTTACAGATGGACATTCAGAAAAGATAGTGAAGATTTTGAAGTAACAGCTGATGCTTATTTTGTTGATAACATTGTGCTTTACAAAAAAATAGAACCATTTGCAGGCGGTTGGATACATTATGATGACGGCCACTTTGTACAAGATGTTGGCTCACAATCATATAATGTCGATTGGGCTATCTGTTATCCTAATACAGAAGAATATGCAGGCTACAACTTGACAAAAGTTGCAATGTATAACAACGACCTTCCTGCTACAGTAAAAGCAAACATCTACTTCGGTGGTGTCGATGCTCCAGGAGAATTGGTTCACAGCCAAGAATTCAAATTAAAAGGCACATCTTCAATTGTTGAATTGGAACTCAATGCTCCACTGCCAATCGACGGAACAGAACCATTATGGATTTCTTTCCATAACGAATGTAGCGCTAATGCTTATGTATATCCAGCAACAGGATGTAACCCTACAGACACAGAAAACAGCGACTGGGTATCATGGGATAAAGGTGAAACATGGGAACACCTTGCAAAAAGTAATGTATATCTTACATGGATGATTAGAGGTTATCTCGAAAACAGCAATGGCGAAAAAGCAGTTTTGGCTAAAGAAAGAAACATTCAAGAATATAAAGTATATAGAAAAAATAACTTTACAGACAAAACTGAGTTAATCGCTGAAAAAATAACAGATACAGTATATAAAGATAATTCATTTGCCACAGCAGGCTTCGGTTTGTATTCATGGGGTGTTGCTGCTACTTACGATAATGGCGATGCTGAAACAACATGGTCAAATGTTATCAGCAAAGACATGTATACAACATTGAACCTCAACGTAACAGCAAACAGTTCTGATGTTGTTGAAGGTGCAAAAGTTAAGTTCGTTAACTTGACAGAACCAGAACAAGGCTTCGACTATAAAGTTACATTGGATGCAACAGGTATTCACGCATTCGACAGATTCCGTAAAGGTAACTATAAATTGACAGTTTCTTTGTCTGGTTATGAAAAATACGAACAAGAAATTGAAATCATTGAAGCAAAAGATGTAAATGTTGTATTGAAAGAAATTACAGCTAGTGTTGCAAGTCTTAACGTTTCTCCAACAGGTTGGGCTACATGGGAAAATGTAGGTGAAACAGATAACGTTGGCTCATTCTACTTCGACTTTGAAAAAGGTACATTGGACGGTTGGACAACAGTCGATGCTGACGGTGACGGACTTAACTGGCGTGTTACAACAGACATCTTAGGCCCAGGCAATGGCTATCAAGGCAGTAAATATTGTGTGATATCTCAATCATGGTGCACAGACTCTGTTGCTGAAGCAGCTGCTCTTAAACCAGACAACTACTTGATTACAACAGATAAATATCTTGTACAAGAAGGTTCTGAATTGTCATATTATGTATGTGCTCAAGATGAAACATGTCCAGTTGAACATTATTCAGTGCTTATTTCAACAGTTGATAATCCAACAGAATCAGACTTCACAGTGTTATGGGAAGAATCAATGACACGTGGTGCAGTCACAAGAGGTCAAGGTGCTTGGTATAAGAGAGTGTTCGATCTTAGCGACTATGCAGGAGAAGAAATATATATCGCTTTCCGTCACTTCAATACATACGGTCAGTTCTATCTAAACCTTGATAATATCGCTTTGAGTAATGGCGGTGAATCTGCAAAATCTACAAGAGCATTACAAAACTTCACAGTATCTTTGAATGGTGAAGTAGTAGCAGAAAATATTACAGATAAATATTATCAATTTGAAGACTTAACAGAAGGTGAAACATACACAGCTTCTGTTGTTGCTAACTATATCTCAGGCGAAAGTGCTGCTGAAACTTACACATGGACATGCGCTTCAACAGATAACTATGCTGGATTGACTGATTTAGTAGGTAGAGTCGTCGCTGGTAAAGCTTTGTTGGAATGGACTATTGAAGGTGATGAACCGATAGCAACTGCAGAAGATAACTTCTCATTTGACTTCGAAGATGGTACCTTGAACGGCTGGGTGAATATTGATGCTGACGGTGATGGTCTTGTATGGTATAACTCAGCAGAGAAATTAGGTGCTGGTTATGGCTATGAAGGTGGAAACTGCATCTTGTCACATTCTTATTTTAGCGGACAATTCAACTATGTAGTATATCCTGATAACTATCTTGTTACAGAAAAGAAATATGCTATAACAGAGACTTCTAAGTTGTCATTTGTTGTATGTGCTCAAGACCCATCATTCTACGCTGAACATTATGGTGTCGCTATTTCAATGGTTGGTAATACTTCTCCAGAAGATTTCATCATGGTTTGGGAAGAAACAATCCAATCAGAAGATACTGATCTTGAAACACCTCAAACACCATGGGAAACAAAGACTATCGACCTCAGCAAATATGCTGGCGAAAATGTATATATCGCATTCCGTCACTTCAATTGTTCTGACCAATATATGGTTGATATCGACAACGTCACATTATCAACAGATGCAAAAGCAACAAGAGGTGAAAATGAACTCGTAGGATTCATGGTCTATTGCGAAGATGAACTCTTGACAAAAGAGCCTTTAACTGGCAGAAGTTTCTATACTGAATTCCCAGGTTATGAAGAATATGAATATTGTGTAAGAGCAATTTATAGTGACAATGGTATGTCAGCTCCACGTTGCGTTACTGTTGATGCTCCAATGCAATGCGATGCTCCAAAGAACCTTTATGCAGAAACAACATTTAATGAAGATGGACAAAGTGGCGTAGCATTGACATGGCCATTCCATTACTCAGACTGGTTGTATTATTGCAACGGAAATCCAAGCACTGGCTTTAGCTATCAAGATACTCCATTCTATTTAGGTGTTTTATTCCCATCAGAAATACTCACCGACTATGCAGGTACAAGCCTCTCAAAAATCAATGTGTACGACGCACAAGAAGGTGATGGTACAGTGTTGATTTACTACGGTTCAACAAGCAGACCAATGTTTATCCAACATCAACAAAACTTCAGATATTCAGGGTCTAAAGAATGGATGGAAGTTGAATTGACAAATCCAATCCCTGTGACAGGTAAAGATCATATCTGGGTATTGGTATACCAAAAAGTCGTTGCTGGATTATGTGAAGACGCAGGTAATCAATCAAATGGTAGATGGATCTCAATGAACGGTAGCGAATGGTTCGATATCAAGGCTTTAAGTAGCGCTTATAAATATGTATGGGCTTTACAAGCATTCGTAACAAGTGATACTGAAACAAGAGCTATCGATGCAAATAGAGAGTCTGTTTTAGACCATTATAACGTATATCGCGGTCAAGACCTCGAAAATATGAGCGTTATAGAAGAAACTACAGAAGGTAAATTCTTTGATGTAGTCCCAGAAGCTGGTGTTTACTACTATCAAGTAACTGCTACATATACCGAAGGTGATGACGTTTGTGAATCAGCTCCAGCTAACTCATTCAGAGAACCAGATAATGATTATGTCAAGGTAGAAGTACTCAGCATCGCTGAAGATGGTATCGATGGTATGGTGATTTATCCTAACCCAACAAAGGGTAACTTGACAATCAAAGCTGAAGCAATGACTCGTATCACTATCATGAATGCTTTAGGCCAAGTGGTATATGATAACAATGTTGCTACTGACAATGAAATCATCAATATGAATCAATACGAAACTGGCGTTTATTTAGTAAGAATCGCTACAGAGACAGGCGTTGCTGTTAAACGTGTCAGTGTCGTTAGATAAGATGAGATAAATGCTCAAGAGAAAGAGACCTTCGGGTCTCTTTTTTATTTTATATTGACAAAATTTTGGAATAATAATTGATAAAAAATGGAAAAAATATTCGACTATGAGACGTGCATTTTTCTTGATTTCCATATTGTTTTTGCAAATCAATTTTCTATTCTCACAAAATAATGTCATCGGTGTGTTGGTCGACAGCCTTAATAACGAGAGACTGCCATTCGTGAATGTTGGCTTGATGCGCGCTGCCGACTCTGTATTTGTTGCAGGTACATCATCTAACGATGAAGGTCATTTTAAACTAGAACATATTCCTAATGGGAAATATGTTTTTTTTGTTTCTTCAATAGGATATGAGTCAATAAAAAGAACTTTAGACATTGCCAGCGACCTTGACTTAGGCGTGATTAAGATGAAGAGTGGCAGCACTCGTCTTGATGAAGTTGTCATTGTCGAGAAACGTCCTTTGTTCAGTAACGAAGGCGAGAAGACATTATATAATGTGAGTGAAGACCCGAGTGTTCAAACTGGAACTGTTTCAGATGCTTTGCAGAATGCGCCTGGAGTGGAAGTCGATGTTGAAGGTAATGTGTCGTTGCGCGGCGTGTCGTCGGTAGATATTTGGATTAACGGTCAGCCTTCGAATCTCAATGCGGAGAATTTGAAGACATATTTACAGCAGATGCCTGCTAACGCGCTTGAGAGAATTGAGGTGATAACGAATCCTTCAGCGCGTTATGCCTCTAACAGCGATGGCGGTATTATCAATATCGTCACCAATGCTAAGATAAAAAAGAACCAATTCCTCAGCTTCGGCGTGAGAGCCTCGTCAACGCCAAACGCCTCGCCATGGGCATCGTACGTATGGGCTAACGAGAAAATGTCGCTTAACGTATTCCTCAGCGGCAATTACTCTCGATGGAAAAACGCCCAAAACGGTTATAGCACTTCATTCGATAATAATCTCGATACCACAAACCATACACGTTATAATGGCGACTCGTACTCAAACAATTACGGCGGAGGATTCAATATCAACTTCGACTATAACATCGACACTATGAACACTATCTCCGTCTGGGTAGGCGGATGGCCTAATGCTTCTAAGTCGAATAGCTTCAACGAGACATACCGTCACGAGTATATGCAAGACTCCGGAATGTATCATTATAAGACCTACGGCAATTCCGACGGAATGGGAAACTTCTTCAATGGTGGATTGCAATACCTGCATAAATTCAATAACGAAGGTCATAACATAAGTCTCAGAATGACAGGTAATATCTCTAACGGATATAGCAATAATTATCATAAAAAATATTATGAGACACAGACTTGGATGGATGTCGATTACAGAGAACTATCTTCGCATAAAGACTTCGGTTATGGCGTCAACCTCGATTACACGCTCCCTTATTCTGAAAACGGTGAGATAGGCATTGGCGCATCGTACGAATATAGTCCAGATACATATTATATGAGTTACGACACGCTTGCCGGTGACGTTTATGTTACTGACATTATGCGCAGCTACGACAGAAATGTCGGTTCTAATGAATATGACATTTATTTTACTCTTCAACAGAAATTTGGCAATTTTGTCGTAAAGCCAGGCATCAGAATGGAATATGCACGACTTTGGTGTGATATTGATGGATATACAACCAGCGATATAAATAAAGACTATCTCAACTGGCGCCCGTCATTGCATCTTTCCTACAGAACCAAGTCGATGCATAACTTCAGTTTGAGCTATTCTCGCAGAATATCGCCACCAAGCGCAAGAAACCTCACCGACTATAAGTTCTATTCAACAGAGTCATTTACGACAGGAAACCCAGATTTACTTCCAACATATACTAATTCTGTTGAAGGTGGATGGACGAAATATTGGAATAAGTTCGGTTCGGTAGGATTGACAGCGTATTACAGAGATTCTAAAAATACAGTAGATAATGTAAGCGATGTTATTTATGACGATTTCTTCGGAAGATATGTTCAATATTCTTATCCGGTGAATGTCGGAAAGTCATCGACTAAAGGTCTGGAAGCCAATGTCACATATCGTCCTACAGGCATGTTTAATATGAGATTATATGCCAATGTCTACGACTATTATTTTGAAACAAAGTTTAATAATGACGTCGTTAAAAGCAATTCGCTTGTCTACAGCGTTCGTTTAAATCTTTGGGCTAAGTTGTGGAACAAATTAGAGATTCATGCTTCAGGAAATTATCGTTC
>JAZLAL010000102.1:0-6962 GCA_045613185.1 Bacteroidales bacterium
GAAAACGTATTGAAACTCGGTATCGAAATGGTTGTCGTCGGTCCAGAGCAGCCACTCGTTGACGGCATCGTCGATTTCTTCAAGAATGATGCAGAGTTAAAAAACATTAAGATTATCGGTCCTGATCAAAAAGGCGCGCAACTCGAAGGCAGTAAGGCTTTTGCAAAGGCTTTTATGGAAAAATACAACGTCCCAACAGCTTCATGTTTCACTGTGACAGCTGCTAATCTTGAAGAAGGATTGCAATATCTCACAACACAAAAATCTCCTTACGTTCTCAAAGCTGACGGACTCGCAGCAGGTAAGGGCGTTCTCATCATCGACTCATTGGAAGAAGCACAAAACGAATTGAAAGACATGCTCTCTGGCAAGTTCGGCTCTGCTTCTGCAAAAGTCGTCATCGAGACATTCTTAAAAGGTATCGAAGTATCTATGTTCGTCTTGACCGACGGTGAACATTATGTCGTTCTTCCAGAAGCGAAAGACTACAAACGCATCGGCGATGGCGACACAGGCTTGAACACAGGCGGCATGGGTGCTGTATCTCCAGTTCCTTTCGTCACACCAGAATTCGTTGAGAAGGTAGAAAACAGAATCATAAAACCAACAATAAAAGGTCTTAAAGAAGAAAACATCGATTATAAAGGTTTCATCTTCATTGGTTTGATGAATGTCGACGGCGACCCATATGTCATTGAATATAACGTAAGAATGGGCGACCCTGAGACAGAAGGCGTTATGACACGCATCGACTCCGACTTGGTTGCATTGCTCGACGCTTGCGCTCAAGGCAGACTCAACGAAGTTGAATATCAGACATCAAAGAACACTTCTGTGACTGTAATGCTCGTTTCTGGCGGTTATCCTGAAGATTATAAAAAAGGAATGGTGATGACAGGATTCGAAGAATTGTCAGACTGCATCATCGCTCATGCAGGAACAAAATTCAACGACAAAGGCGAAGTAGTTACTTCTGGCGGTCGCGTCATCGCTGTGACAGCACACGGTAAAGACATAGAAGAAGCAAGAAACAAAGCTTATCAAAACGTAGAAAAGATTAAGTTTGAAGGCGTTAACTATCGTCACGATATTGGTCTTGATTTAATGAAACTATAAGAAATGTTAAATTTTTTTAAGCATAGTTTTTTAGCGCAACATCTTGTCATTGTCATGATGGCACTTATATTATGGATGCCGGCTTTCATCACGAAGTCGGCATTCATTCCAGGTGAGAATATCACACCTTTATATAATGTCATAATTTCAATATTTGACTTCTCACCATTCATACTCAATATATTAGCTTTTGCAGTATATTTGATCTGCATATTCTTATTCAATTCAGTTCTGTCGGCAAACCGTCTGGTGACCAAAAATAACACAGTAGGCTCGCTGACATTCGGACTCATGATGTGTTTCGCACCACAATTGCATTCATGTTATCCGTTCATCTTCGCTTGCCCGTTCATCTTAATGGCAATGCACACGCTTTTCCTTATCTATCAGACAGATAACCCAGAAAACTATATGATGAACATCGGATATTTCATCGCGATAGCATCCTTGTTCTATTATCCTTCGGTATTTCTTGTCTTTTGGGTTATAATATCGTTTTTTATATTGGGATTCAGAGAGATACGATATATATTAATACCGATAACAGGATTTTTGATGGTAAACGGAATGTTCGTCGGAATAGTATTCCTGTTCGGAAATATAGATATGTTGATACATTCATATTCAAATTTTTTTAGAAATATTAATTTCTTTTATGATTTGAATGGAAGCGATGGTATATTGTTAATAATATTTAGCATTTTATTCCTGATATCTTTTTTAAGGACATTGAGTAATAGAGCTTCCGATAAAGGAAGCAACATCAGGAAAAGGGTAGGAGTGGCTATTGCTTTGACATTCTTTTCTTTATTTATGTTCTTCATTCATACGCCATTATTGAACAACAGCCTGATTTTTATGATGTTCGCATTTTTCTATGCGATAACATTGTCAGACATCAAGAAAACAAGGCTGGCAAATATTATGACCATCATTGTGACATTATTAATATTAGTAAATCAATATTTACCATTATTTGGCATAACGATATGAATCTCATAGCACATTATACTGACAATATGATTGAAGCCGGTTGTGACGAAGCCGGCCGCGGATGTCTGGCAGGCCCTGTGGTAGCGGCAGCCGTCATTCTAGATAGAAACAAAGACTATCCGATGCTCGACGACTCCAAGAAACTGACAGAGAAACAACGAAAGAAATTGAGAGAAGTCATTATGCAAGAAGCACTTGCTTACGGAATAGGCATCGTCGACAATAATGAAATCGATGAAATTAACATTTTGAATGCTTCGTTTCTCGCAATGCATAGAGCAGTGGAACAGTTGAAGATAAAACCAGAATTTCTGCTTATCGACGGCAATCGTTTCAATCCTTATAAAGACATAAAACACCAATGTATCGTGGGCGGAGACGCTAAGTATCAAGCCATTGCGGCGGCATCTATTTTAGCCAAGACAACTCGTGACGCCATGATGGAAGAATACGACCTGCAATATCCGATGTATAACTGGAAGAAAAACAAAGGCTATCCGACATTGGAACATAAAAACGCCGTCGCGGAACACGGCACCACGCCATTACACAGAATGACGTTTAACATGACAATACAGTTAAAATTGTTTTAATTCATAATCATAAAATATTTTTATACATTTGTTCGGTCTAAATTATTTGCATTATATGAAAAAAATCATCTTTATGATATCTATGCTGATGTTAGGAACATCACTATTTGCTCAGAATCATTGGATTCCTGACGAAAGCATTTACCCTAATAATATGAGCGTCATTGCGGTGATTTCATTAGATGGTAAAGAACAGAAAAACGAATCACTTGAAGTTGCAGCATTCTGTAATGACGAATTGAGAGGCTCTAGAAAAGTTCAATATATTTCCAAATATGACAGATATTTCGCATTCCTCACTGTTTATGGCAACGACCGTGATGTGCTGACTTTCAAGATTTTCGATCATGAATTGAATTCTGAAATAGATTATTATGAAAATGGAACTACATTGACATTCAAAACCGACAATACGATAGGAAGCATCGTTGAACCTCAGATGATTAACTTCGTTTCTGAAGACTATAAGGCATTTATAGGAAACGGCTCGTGGAATGACCCTTCAAATTGGAAAGACGAACAAATTCCTACAACGACTGATAAAGTCATCATCAATGGAATGGCGATAATTCCTGAAGGCGTCAGAATTATGATTGATTGTATGATAATCAATAAAAACTATTCATTATCAATAGAAAATGATGCTGTCTTGAGCGTTTTGTCTACTTTGATGAATAAAAATGTAGACGCATTGATAATAAACGACGGCGGACAAATCTTTCAAGACAACGACAGCGTTGCGGCAACGTTTAATAAGAAAATCATAAATCCGTTCAAAGAGTGGGGCAATCTTGATAACTCAGGATGGTATTTTCTGTCTTCGCCAATGATTAACAATAAGATAAACAGTTTTATTCCTTCTTATGGTGATTATGATTTATACAAATACGATGGAACTGTAGATACACAATGGGTCAACTATAAAAACCATTTACATGATGATTTTGAAACCGAATTCGTAAATGGTGTCGGTTATCTTGTTGCTTATGAAACAGATACAATAGCTTCCTTAAAAGGATTGTTATTCAACGACAAAGACTTCGATTTCAAGCTTTCCTTCAATGAAAATAATAATTTGGCAAATTTCACTCTCATCGGAAATCCTTTTCCATTTAACATTAGTTGGGAAAGAATTAATCCTGGTGAAATTATAAATGCCTATGCATCAGTGAATCCAGAGACAGGCGCATATATCTACAAAAAAGAAGGCGTGATAAAAGTGGGCGAGGGCGTCATGATTTATTCTACAGGAAGAAACGCTCATTTGAATTACAGCCATAACTCAAAAACAAGATCGCATAATAAGTCTAACTATATCAATGTGATAGCAAGCGGAAACAATGGCAGTGACAATATCATTATCAATTTTGATGAAAATGAAGAAAAAGCTTTCCCTAAATTGAAAAACTTTAATGACGAAATTGCCAATATTTATCTTAAAGCATCTGACATTCAATGTGCAATAGCTAATTGCAGTTATGATACAAAAGAAATTCCACTTTATTTTGATGCAAAAAAGATGGGCAATTATACTTTAAGTTTCGATTTGCAAGGAGAATTCGACAATATATATCTGATTGACAGAAAGACAGGTAGAGAAATTAACATCAATACTGAAAAACAATACACTTTCATGTCGGGGCAAGATGACCGCCACGACAGATTCATTATCAGGATGGGAGAGAAGCAAGAAGACGATTTCCTGAATGAAAACTTCGTTTATATTGAAAATGGAAATATAATAGTTAACGACACGCACGGCGATGCCACGATAAATATTTATGATATAACAGGACGAATGCTGATTACCAGCAAACACACAAGCATTTCAGCGGCAGGCATCAGCACGGGAGTCTATCTCATTCAAAAGATAGACGACAAAGGCGTTAAAGTTCAGAAACTTACAATTGAGAAATAATCGAAGTAAAATAAATATAATTAAAAAATAAAAATATGAAAAAACTTTTACTTTTCATTGCAATCTTAATCTCTGGAATGGGATTGTTTGCACAAAACATTGGAAATGAAACCATCATTGATTATGAAGGTTATTCCTTGGGATTTACAGTGACAAGTGTTGAACCTGCAGAATGTGAAGTGGTTTGTGAAACAAAGCCAACAGTTCCAACAGTAATTACAATCCCATCTTCTGCAACTATTGAAGGAATGGAATTTAGCGTCACTTCTATAGGTGATAATGCTTTTGACTTTTGTACTTCTTTAACAAGCATAGAGATTCCTAACAGCGTCACTTCTATAGGTAATTCTGCTTTTTCTTCTTGTAACAATTTAACAAGCATAGAGATTCCTAACAGCGTCACTTCTATAGGTAATTCTGCTTTTTATAGGTGTACTTCTTTAACAAGCATAGAGATTCCTAACAGCGTCACTTCTATAGGTAATTCTGCTTTTTCTTCTTGTGACAATTTAACAAGCATAACGGTTGAAGAAGGCAATCCCGTTTATGACAGCAGAAACAACTGCAATGCCATTATAGAAACTGAAACCAATACTTTGATTGCTGGATGTCAGAATACTATTATTCCTAACAGCATCACTTCTATAGGTAATTATGCTTTTTCTTATTGTTACAATTTAACAAGCATAGAGATTCCTAACAGCGTCACTTCTATTGGTAATGATGCTTTTAGTGGTTGTTTCAATTTAACAAGCATAGAGATTCCTAACAGCGTCACTTCTATAGGTGAGTGGGCTTTTTATTCTTGTACTTCTTTAACAAGCATAGAGATTCCTAACAGCGTCACTTCTATAGGTAATTCTGCTTTTTATTCTTGTGACAATTTAACAAGCATAGAGATTCCTAACAGCGTCACTTCTATAGGTAATTCTGCTTTTTCTTATTGTACTTCTTTAACAAGCATAGAGATTCCTAACAGCGTCACTTCTATAGGTAATTCTGCTTTTTATTCTTGTACTTCTTTAACAAGCATAGAGATTCCTAACAGCGTCACTTCTATAGGTAATTCTGCTTTTTTTGATTGTTACAATTTAACAAGCATAACGGTTGAAGAAGGCAATCCCGTTTATGACAGCAGAAACAACTGCAATGCCATTATAGAAACTGAAACCAATACTTTGATTGCTGGATGTCAGAATACTATTATTCCTAACAGCCTCACTTCTATAGGTGAGTGGGCTTTTTCTTATTGTTACAATTTAACAAGCATAGAGATTCCTAACAGCGTCACTTCTATAGGTTATTATGCTTTTTATTCTTGTACTTCTTTAACAAGCATAGAGATTCCTAACAGCGTCACTTCTATAGGTTATTCTGCTTTTTCTTATTGTACTTCTTTAACAAGCATTTATTGCTATGCAGAAAATATTCCAGAAACAAGTTATGCATTTGGTGGTTGTCCATCAGATATGGTAATTTACGTTCCATCGCAGTCTGTAGGTGCTTATCAAGCTGCTTCTCCTTGGAATAATTATACAATAAAACCAATAGAAAACCACTGGGTTCCTGACGAAAGTCTTTATGCCAACAACATGTCTGTCATCGGTTTAATTCAGATAGACAGTGTTAACCAGAATTCAACTTCATTGGAAATAGGCGCCTTCTGCGGTGAGGAAGTGAGAGGCTCTCAGATAATCCAATATATTCCTGCTTTGGATAAATATCTTGTCTTCCTCACAATTCACGGCGAAGGTAGCGAAGAAATATCATTCAAGCTTTATGACCATTCTATCGGTGAAGAACTGGATTTGAGAACTCCTGAAGCTATAACATTTGCAGTAAACGGAACACTCGGCAGCGTCACAAATCCTTACATCCTCAACTTCAGCAATATGGTTGAGATAACAGCTGTCGTAAGTCCTTCAGAAGCTGGCGTCGTCACAGGCACAGGAATCTACGCCGTATACGACACTGCAACTTTGGTTACAACTCCAAACAAGGGCTTTGCATTCAAGAACTGGACAGTCAACGGCAATGTCGTTTCCACAGATTCAGAATACAGCTTCGTCGTTACAGAAGCAGTAGAACTGGTAGCTAATTACAATTATGTCCAGACAAGAGAACTCAAGTCAGGATGGAGCTGGTTCTCGTCATTCATCGAGTTTGAAGGCGAGGAAGGCCTCGAAATGATGGAAGACGCCCTTGGCGAAAACGGCTTGCAAATCAAGAACCAGACAGAATTCGTGGTCAACTCAGACGGCGCATGGTACGGCTCGCTCATGGCAGCTAATTCAGATATGATGTTCATGCTCGAAACATCTGCGCCTCAGACATTTACGCTT
>JAZLAL010000103.1:0-24226 GCA_045613185.1 Bacteroidales bacterium
GGATTTGCAGGATTCAATTTTATTGCTTTAATTTGCAAAAGGAAACTGGCAAGTGCCATTGATGTTTCTTGTTCGTTCATAAAATTAACCTTTAAATTTTTGGCAAATGTATAGACTTTTTTGCAATAATAAGATGCTTGTCTGCAGAAATTTTTTTGAACATTTTTTAGATACCGACATCGACAATAGCACACTTTCATCACAACTATTTGAGAATACGTTAGATAAAATAAAAAATTGGTTAGAAAACGGCAAAGAAAACCTCTATATTGACGACGTTGACAACGATATTTTAGCCGCTGTTTTGAAGGAGATATTCCACTTTGCTCCTGCAGCTGGCGGTTTAGTCCTTATTAATAAGTCGATAGTTGCGATAGAAAGGAACGGAAGAGTCGATTTGCCTAAGGGTCACATTGAAAAAAACGAACAAACCGACATTGCCGCAATGCGTGAAGTTGAAGAAGAAACTGCAATATCAAATCTTTCAATAATAAAGCAATTACCTTCATCACATCATTGTTATCTTCTTAACAATCAATGGACTTTAAAGAAAACATCATGGTTTCTCATGAAATCTGACGATGAATTCAAGCCAAAGCCTCAGGAAGAAGAAGGCATCTCAAAAGTATTCCTTTTAAATAAAGATAATGTTAATCATTTTTTAGAAAACACCTACCCTTCTATTCGACTTGCGTTGGAAGAAGACATTTTAAAAACACTAAATTAAGACATGAGCATCGGGCAACGAGTTATGAGCATTGCTCACGACTCACAGCTCACGACTCACAGTAAAAAAAACAACTATGAAAAAAGCAGTATTTTCGGGTTCGTTCGACCCAATAACAAAAGGACATGAAGATATAGTGTTAAGGGCATTGCCTCTTTTTGACGAAATAATCGTTGCTATCGGCGTTAACATAATGAAGAAAAATTCATTCACATTGGAACAACGTATTCAATGGATCAAAGATACATTCGCCGATTATCCTAAAGTAAAAGTAACACATTACGAAGGACTTACAGTAGACTTCTGCAAAGAAAACGGAGCCGATTACATAATACGAGGCTTACGCGGAAGCATGGATTTAGAATACGAAAGCACCATAGCCGAGGCTAACAAAAAAATAAATCCTGACATAGAGACAATATTTTTCATGACAGATCCGTCATTACGTTGCGTGTCATCGACTGTGGTAAGAGATTTGTTAAAGCATAATTATCCGGTCGATGGTTTCGTCCCGGATGCCATCTATAAGTCTATTAGTCGATAAGTTATGAAAAAGAACATTTTATTATTATCATTGATTTTCTTGTTGTTAAGTAGCAGCAATATCTTTTCTCAAAACATAAAAATAAAAGGCAAAATACACAAGTCTGATTCAGAATCAAAGTCAGAGTCATTGGTCCGTTTGATGACTTTTGACGACATGTTAACATGTGAACAGACTACGATTTTTGAAACAAAATCAGACAAAGAAGGAAATTTCTCAATAGAAGCCAACATTGACGACATAACTTTAGCGCAAATAGCTATAGATCTTGAACGCGTTGACATTTTACTAAAACCAGATTCCGACTATGAAGTTGAGATAAACATTCCTGAACAAGAAAAAAACATCTCATATTTCGAGCAACAGTCTCCCACTATAAAAATCGTCAAAAGCAATGATGATGACCTTTATTATCAATATTATATGTCAGAAATAATCATTGATGATTTTCTGTTAAATAATTTTAACCAATTATACAGAGGCCACAAGATTTCACTTTTAGACAGCATTGATGTTGAAATAGAAAGGAATATCGGCAAATTAAAATCAGATTTTGTAAAGAATAATTTACGTTATCGTAAAGCGACAATGCAGATGGTTGTAAATAATGACAATGGCAAAAAAGTTATAAACCAACATTTTAACAAACAAAACATTCTTTATTTGCAGCCAGCTTATATGAATTTATTCCAAGAAATCTTTTCTAATTATTTATCTTCAGCACAATTTCAGCCATCAGAATTAAGACGTCAACTCTATGGAGGACATGACAGTTTCTTAAAATATATTAAGGAAAATGATGTCTTTTTGGCAGAAAATCATAATTTGGCAGAAATTATCATCGCTTGGGATTTAAAAAGATTATATTACGAAATGCCAGATGACAAAAAACAGATTATCGACTGTCTGAATGCAATCTCACAAAACACTAAGAATCATAAGAATAAACTAATTGTAAACAATATATTAAAACAAATCAACCGATTATCTTTCAACACTGAAGCACCAACATTTTCTTTAGCAGACAAAGATGGCAAAATCATCAAATCATCTGATTTTAAAGACAATATGGTTCTTCTTCAATTTGTAAACAAAGTGTCATCAATGACAGATCACCAATTCAACACGCTGAAAGATTTTTCGCAACAGTGGAACGACACTATTCAGATTGTAACCATTGCCACAAAAGAATGCTTTGATGATTTCAGACAAATGTTTGATAATAAAGGATATAGATGGCATTTACTCAATCTTGGCGACGACATTCTTCTTCTTGAAAAATATCAGATTAGGACTTTTCCCGACTATATAATTTTAGGCAAAAACAATAAAATTGGCATGGCCCCTGCGCCAAGTCCCGATCAATATCTTGATTTCCACGTCAGGAGATTATACAAATATTATAAAAATAAATAAAAAATTAGTTATTTTTGCACAACATTTGATAATCAAATTTTAGAATTCTAGAACTTTAAAATTCTAGAGTTCTAAAGTTTTAGAATTTAAATTTAAACGTATATGGGATTTTTCGCTAAATTATTCGGCAACAAAGCATCACGCGACAATAAAGCATTACAACCGATTTTGGACAAAGCATTAGCAGCTTACGAAAACATTAAGACTTTAGATATAGACTCTCTTCGTCACAAAACAGTTGAGTTTAAAGAATATATAAACAACTATATCGCTGAAGACGAAGCTCGCATTAAAGAATTAAAACTAAAAGCCGAAGCTGAAGACCTTGACCTCGAAAAGAAAAACGACATTTTCGAACAAGTTGACAAGTTAGAGAAACAACTGTTAGAAAAGATTGAAGAAGCTCTCAACAACATACTTCCAGAAGCATTTGCAGTCTTGAAAGAAACAGCCAAACGTTTCAAAGAAAACGAAGTCGTTGAAGCTACAGCTACTGACTTAGACCGCGAGCTTGCATCAAAATTCGACCATATCAACATTGAAGGCGACAAAGTCTACTACGACAACAGCTGGATTGCTGGTGGTAACACTGTCACATGGGACATGGTTCCATACAACGTTCAGATTCTGGGCGGTACAGTCTTACATCAAGGCAAGATTGCTGAGATGGCAACTGGTGAAGGTAAGACTTTAGTCGCTACTTTCCCTGTATATCTCAACGCTTTAGCAGGTCGCGGCGTTCACGTAGTTACCGTCAACGACTACCTCGCAAAACGTGACTCCGAATGGATGGGAACTATTTATGAATTCCTCGGATTGACAGTAGACTGCATCGACAAACACGAGCCTAACTCACAAGCACGTCGTAACGCGTATCTCGCTGACATCACATACGGTACGAACAATGAATTCGGTTTCGACTACCTCCGTGACAACATGACAGGAAATTCTGAAGAACTCGTTCAACGCAAGCATCACTTTGCCATCGTCGACGAAGTTGACTCCGTTTTGATTGACGATGCCCGTACACCTTTAATCATTTCCGGTCCTACTCCTCGCGGCGACCATCAAGAATTCGATATCTTAAAAGCTGACGTCGTAAAACTTTACGAAGCACAGAAACGTCTCGTGACATTATGTCTCGCTGAAGCTAAAAAAATATTAACAGACCCTAACGCAACTCAAGAACAGAAAAACCATGGTGCGAACCAACTATTCCGCGCCTATAGAGGTCTTCCTAAAAATAATGCTTTGATTAAGTTCTTGAGCGAAGAAGGCATGAAGGCTTTGATGCAAAAGACAGAAGGCTTCTACCTCCAAGAACAACAGAAAAACATGCACATCATTGATGACGAACTTTATTTCGTAATTGATGAAAAATTACATAGCGTCGACCTCACTGAAAAAGGTATCGATGAACTCACAAAAGCATATAACGACTCTTCTTTCTTCATCTTGCCTGACGTAGGAAGTGAAATCGCTGAACTCGAACGCAGCAACATCTCTGACGACGAAAAAGTGATGAAGAAGTCAGAATTACTCCGCAACTTCTCAGAAAAATCAGAACGTTTACATACTGTACAACAACTTCTTAAGGCTTACACTTTATTTGAAAAAGACGTTGATTACGTCATCATGGACAACAAGATCAAGATTGTTGACGAACAAACCGGACGTATCATGGAAGGCCGTCGTTGGTCAGATGGTTTACACCAAGCTGTTGAAGCAAAGGAAAACGTTCATGTTGAAGCTGCAACACAGACATACGCAACCATTACTTTACAGAACTACTTCCGTATGTACCACAAACTTGCAGGTATGACTGGTACTGCAGAAACAGAAGCTGGCGAGTTCTGGGACATTTACAAATTAGACGTCGTTGTAATTCCAACAAACAAGCCTATCGCTCGTATTGATGCGGAAGACTTGATTTACAAGACAAAACGTGAGAAATACAATGCCGTCATCGACAAGATTCAAGAATTCATCAACGAAGGACGTCCAGTTCTTGTTGGTACAACATCTGTTGAAGTATCAGAACTTCTTTCTAAGTTATTGACACGCAGAGGCATCAAGCACAATGTTTTGAATGCGAAGTTACACGCCAAGGAAGCTCAAATAGTTAAAGACGCTGGTCAGGCTGGAACTGTCACTATCGCCACAAACATGGCAGGTCGTGGTACCGACATCAAGTTAGGACCTGGCGTTAAGGAAGCAGGCGGTCTCGCCATCATTGGTACAGAACGTCACGAATCACGCCGTGTCGACCGTCAGTTACGCGGCCGTTCAGGTCGTCAAGGCGACAATGGTAGCTCTCAATTCTTCGTATCTCTCGAAGATGACCTCATGCGTATGTTCGGTTCAGATAGAATCGCTCCTCTCATGGACAGACTCGGTTTACAAGAAGGCGAAGTGATTCAACACTCCATGATTACAAAACAAATCGAAAAGGCACAAAAGAAAGTCGAAGAGAACCACTTCGGCACTCGTAAGCACCTCCTTGAATATGACGACGTCATGAACTCACAACGTGAGGCAATTTATGAAAAAAGACGTCACGCCTTATTCGGAGAACGCCTTTCAATCGATATTAATAATATGATGTATGACCTCGGAGAATCATTAATCGAAAAATTCCAAGAAGTCAATGATTATGAAGGATTAAAGTTAGAAGTTCTCTCAACAATGGGAATTGACCTTCCTTTTGAACAAGACGAATTCAAACGTTCTAAGTTAGACGTTCTTGCTGACAAATTATTCGACAAAGCTCTTGAAGTATACAACAACAAAACTCGTATCATTGGCGAAAAGACATTGCCAATCATAGAAAACGTTCATAAAAATACACAATATGAAAATATCTTGATACCATTTACCGATGGCAAGAAGAGCATGAACGTAATTGTAAATCTAAAGAAAGCCGTCGAAAACGGAGCTAAGGAAATATCATTATCAGTAGAGAAATTCATCACTTTAGGCATTATCGATGAGTCTTGGAAAGAACACTTGCGTGAATTAGATGAATTGAAACATTCTGTACAAAACGCTCATTATGAACAAAAAGACCCTCTCTTGATTTATAAGTTCGAGTCATTCAATTTGTTCAAGCAAATGATACAAAAAATCAATACTGATGTTATTTCATTCTTGATGCGTGCTAATGTTCCAATGCAAGACGGAAGTCAAGTCAAAGAACAAAGAGCTAGAGCTATCGACAGAAGCAAGTTAAAGGAACAACGTAATGACTTGTTATCACAAGCACATAGCGACACTCAAGAACGTCAAGTCACACAACCTGTTCATGTTGAGAAGAAAGTCGGAAGAAACGACCCTTGTCCATGTGGCAGCGGCAAGAAATACAAGAATTGTCACGGAAGAGAAGAATAACTCAATTGACAATTGACAATTAACAATTTGTTTAAAATAATGGGAGTGCTACAAAATTTAGTGTGGCACTCTTTTTTTATAGAAAAATCGCATTAGTCTTCAACAAAATTATTATAACTTTGTAAAGTAAACCAAAATGGTTTAATGTTTAAGATTATGGTCAACAGTCAACAGTCAACGGTCAGTAGAAGAAACTCATTGCTTAAGGTTTTTACCTTTTGCATTTTGGCTTTTGGCTTTTGTCATAGCACAATGGCTCAGCAGGTTACCGACTCATTAACAAGGCCTCGTGTCGGAGTTGTATTAAGCGGTGGCGGCGCGAAAGGATTCGCTCATATCGGAGCTCTTAAAGTTATAGAAGAGGCAGGATTACCAATAGATTACATCGCTGGCACAAGCATGGGAAGCATTATCGGCGGACTTTACGCCATCGGTTATTCTCCTGAAACAATGACAAGACTTGTCAGAGAACAGAACTGGAATGCGATAATGTCGGACGCCATCCCTCTCAAATATATTTCCATTGACGACAAAATACTCGACAGACATTATCTTGCCACATTCCCATTCAGAAACAAGAAGATACAAATGAAGTCGTCCATTTACGATGGAGGAATGATAAACCTTTTATTAGCACGTCTCACCTCTCCTGCTTATAAAATCAAAGACTACAGCAAATTGTCAGTACCTTTTTTATGCATTGCAACTGACATTGAAAATGCCGAAGCATATGAAATGACAAGAGGCAATCTGCAACGCTCAATAAGAGCTTCCATGTCGATACCGTTCTACTTCTCTCCCGTTGAAGTCGACGGTCGTTTGCTCATCGACGGCGGATTAAGAAACAACTTTCCTGTCCCTAATGCACGAGAAAAAGGCGTTGATATTATAATAGGTGTCGATGTACAACGCAACTTTCATAAAAAAGAAGAACTTAATTCAATGGCGATAATAATGGATCAAATTATCGCGATGTCAGACATCGATGCTTATACCAGAGCTAAAGAAGATGCCGACATCTATATCAAACCTGAACTTGTCAAATACGGCATGATGGACTTCAATTCTTACGACACCATCATTACACTTGGCGAAATAGCCGCAAGAAAGTATCTGCCACAATTAAAAAGACTCGCAGATTCTATAAAAAACATTCAAGATTATAAAATAGAAAGACCTAATGTAGAACCTCTCGATTCAATATATGTCGTAGCATTGAAAATCAACGGTGTCAATAGTGAAAACGCCAACTTCATAAGAAAGTCCATCGACAAGAACTACCCATCAAAAATAGCAATAAATGATATTGAATCAGCCATCATGAGCATAGCTGCTACAGGCTATTATAAAGACATCTGGTACGACTTAGCACCAACCACAAAAGGAGCTAATTTAGTGATTCACTGCAAAGAAAAAGAAGAAGAGACTGTATCGATAGCCGCACACTACGACACAGATTATGGCATTGGAATATTAGCCAATATAACTCTTAAAAATATTTTACGTTTCCCTAAACGCTCAACATTATCAGCTGACATCAATATAGCTGAAGACCCTTATTTTAAATTCCGTTTTCATTCTGGTCTGTCACAGAAATTCAAATATGGAATCGACATGTCTGCAATAAGTCTATTCATGAACCAATATTACGACAAGACCATCAACAATTCCTATAGCGTTCAAGACAATAAGATTGATTTGTTTGTTGAAATCATGCCTACTTTAGCACAACAATTAAGATTTGGTGTCGTTGGTAATTACGTCCACCTCAGAGACAACCTCATACATGTGGTAGGTCCAGGCGAATACGACTTTATCACTTATGCATATTTCAACTATCATATTGATAATGAGAACGCTCCTACTTTTGCTTCAAAAGGATGGAAATTAAACATCAATGGAAAATACATCATCCCTGTCGAAAACTCACAAATGGGACATTCCATCACACTTAGAGCAGATTTAGACGGTGCCATTGCGATAAAGAAAAGACACTCATTAAAATTAGGAGCTACTGTCGGTTCTTCTCTCACCATAAATGAGCCACCTTTAAGTTATCGTTTCTTTGTCGGAGGGCAGTCGCACATGAAATATTTTGACAATATAATAGCTTTTGACGGATTGAGATTCACGCAATTATATGGCGACCACATAGCTATAGGCAAAATATCATGGCAATATAATTTTTATGGTAATTTTTATGCCATAGCAAGCTTCAATGGAGGATATGTTGCAAGTGATTATAGCGAATGGTTCGCCAACGAAAGTTTTGTGTTCGGCGGCGGATTAACATTAGGAATGAAAACAATGGCTGGGCCTATTGAAGTCAGCCTGATGGGTTCCAACAGATGTTCCAATTTAATCGGATTTTTTAACATAGGTTATTGGTTTTAAGTTAAATAACATTATATAAATTTAAGTGATATGAAATACAGAAGAGTACTTTTGAAATTGAGCGGCGAAGCTCTTATGGGCGAACAACAATACGGTATCGACCCAGAACGTCTTAACGATTATGCAGAAGAAATAGCAGAAGCAGCGAAACAAGCACAGATCGCCATCGTTATCGGCGGCGGCAACATCTTCCGCGGTTTACAAGGTGCAAGCAAAGGCATGGACAGAATTCAAGGCGACTACATGGGAATGCTCGCCACTGTCATCAACAGCATGGCTTTACAATCCACATTACAAGCAAAAGGCGTGAAAACAGCTTTATTATCAGGCGTTTTCATCGACCGTATCGCTGACTCCATGAGCAGTGCAAAAGCAATAAAGCTCCTCGAAGAAGGCAATGTCGTCATCATTGGCGGCGGCTCTGGCAACCCATTCTTCACAACAGACACCGCTTCTGCATTGAGAGCCGTTGAAGTAAGAGCTGACATCATCTTAAAAGGAACACGCGTCGATGGAATCTATACCGCCGACCCTGAAAAAGACCCTACAGCAACAAAATTCGACCACATCACATACGACGAAGCTTACAACAAAAACCTTAAAGTCATGGACCTCACAGCATTCACATTGTGCAAGGAAAACAATATGCCAATGTATGTCTTCGACATGAACACAAAAGGCAATTTGTTAAAAGTCCTTAATGGCGAAGAAATTGGAACATTAGTAACAAAATAAACCATTTTGAAAAAAGAATTGTTATCTGTCACCGATAAGGTCTTCTTATCGGTGACATTATTAGCAGCAGCACTTTTACGTCTTTGGAACCTCGATTCCGTGCCTTTTATGCACGATGAGTTCAGCGCACTTAACAGAACGAATTTCGATTCGTTCCAACAACTGATCAGAGATGGAATAATAGCGGACGCACATCCAGCTGGCGTACAATTATTCTTGTATTATATGGTCAAGATAGTTGGATGGAATGAATTCTGGCTTAAATTACCATTCGCTTTGTTGGGCATTGCTTCCGTATTTCTAGTATTCAAAATAGGACAGCAATGGTTCAATACCAAAGTTGGATTATTCAGCGCAGCCATCGTGACTGTAAGCGAGTTATTTATTTTCTATAGTCAGCTGATACGTCCATATTCTCCTGGATTATTTTTTGTTCTGCTCTTTGTTTTCTTTTGGAACAAAATATTATTCATAGAAAAAAAGCCATCAGTTTTAACTTGTATTGGTTTTGCATTAGCAGCTTTTTTGTCGTCGCAAATGCATAACTTCTCCTTGGCACAAGCCGGATTGATTTGGTTCTCTGGACTTTTCTTTTTAAGCAAAGACAACAAGCCCCAAATAAAAGCATATATCTGCAGCAGTTTAGGAGCACTTTTGTTGTTCTTGCCGACATCATACATATTTTATTATCAACTCTTTGTGAGAGGAGGCATCGGCGGCTGGTTAGATATGCCAGAAAGTACATTCCTGATAGACTTCTTCAAATACACACTCAACTATTCCTGGCTTTTTATATTCGCCTTTATCATTTTTGCAATACTTCCATTTTTAAGCAATAAAATATTAAAAGACAACAAATTAAAACTCAGGATAATTGGAGTGTTATGGTTCGTAATACCATTTGCTGTAGCTTTATTATATTCCAAGATTAAGGAACCAATATTACAATTCAGCACTTTAATATTTGGAGCTCCATTCTTGATTATCATACTATTTTCTTTTTATAATGACTTAAAAGTCACAGTAAAAGAAACAGCTATAATCATATCAACCATCTTATTGATAGGCATAGTTTCACTTATTACAGACCGTCAATATTACAAACAAGTATATAATCAAGGCTTTGACGGAATCGCTGCTGAAATGAAGAAAGACCAAGATAAATATGGCGATAGCATTACCTTTTTATCACATAGCAACATGTCTTTCATGACGAAATTCTATCAAGATAAAGAAGGTATCACCAACAATCATTGCTTCGACAACAATTCTGACCCCAATGCCTTCAAGGAATTTTTATCCAATTTAGACACAAAAGTCATTGGAATCGGGTTATCAGACCACGCAAATATATTATGGGAGCTGTCAGCTTTAGCATATTATCCTGAAATCATTGAAGAAAAACAATGGTTTAACACGAAATATTTGCTTTTAAGCAAGCCATCAACAGCAAGCAGTCAGCTGGCTATTGTGAAAAATGTAGAGATGAAAAGCGAATGGGGTTGTTCTTATGTTATGGAAACAGACAGCACTGACGATTTTGACGACATAGGCTTCATTGCTGAGATACAAGCCATTGACACAATTAAAGATATTGTTTTAGTTATTGAAATAAGAGATGCCAAAAGCGATTCACTTTTATTTTGGCAAGGAGCAGACAACAATTCTAAGGAAATCATATCTGGAGAAACCTATTATCTAACAAATGGTTTTCACTTTGATTCAAAGAAATTTAACAAAGAAAGCATTAAAATAAAGGTTTACATATGGAATAAAAGCAAAGACTTTGTTTTTATTAAGAACATTTTTTGTTATAAATCTAAAAAGGAACCTTATTTTTTAGGATTATATGAACCACTTAATTGAAAAATTTATATTTTTGTGCTGTAAAATGATATTATTATGACAGAAGAATCTCAATTTATCTTAGATGAAACTACTGAAACCATGGAAAACACCATGAAACACATGGACTTGGAATTTCAGAAGATTAGAGCAGGCAAAGCAAGCCCTGCTATGTTGCAAGGTGTTAAAGTAGAATATTACGGAACTGTTGTACCTATCGAACAAACTTCAAATATCGGAACTCCAGACCCACGTCAGATTATCGTTCAACCTTTCGATAAAAACTCAATCTCAGCTATAGAAAAAGCCATCTTAAATGCAAACTTAGGTTTCAATCCTAAAAACGAAGGCGATTTCTTGCGTATACTCGTTCCTCCATTGACAGAAGAACGTCGTAAAGATTTAGCAAAACGCACTAAGACAGTTGCTGAAGAAACTAAAGTCGGCATCCGTAATATCCGTCGTAACGCTAACGATGACGCTAAGAAACTCAAAGACGATGGCGTTTCAGAAGACGAAGTAAAGATGTTAACAGAAAAAATCCAAGAAATCACAGACAAATATGTCAAGAAAGTTGACGAACTCTGTGATTTAAAGATAAAAGATATCTTAACAGTTTGATGAAAAGCGACCTCAGGGTCGCTTTTTTTTTGAACTAAGAGCTAAGAACTAAGAACTTTGAACACTGACTGCTGATAGCTGATAGCTGACAACTAATTTTCAGTTTTCAAATTCCCAATTCTGTGGTCTTTTTTATTATCTTTGCGAACTTAAAACAGGTTATATGAGAAAGTTAGTTTTTACATTATTAGTCATTCTTTCATTTTGTAGTTTAGGTTTTGCACAAAATACAATTGAACCTAGATTGCATGAAATCTTAAATCAAAAAGGCGACGAGATGATAAGCGTTAACATCATCTTAAAATCGCAGATGAATTTTAACAATTTAAGAAGCAGAGCAAACAACGTCATCGACAAAGAAGTGAGACGTAACATTCTAGTCGATGAACTCAAGAGCTTCACCGAGAAAGAACAACAAGAAATATTGTCGATTCTCAATGCCGAACAAAGAAGCAATAAAGTGAAAAAAGTCAGTTGCCATTGGCTTGCCAATTATATCAATTGTGAAACAACAGCTGATGTCATCTATCAATTAGCTCAACATCCTGACGTTCTTCTCATTGGATATAACGAAGAAAAAGTTTTGATTAGCAACAACTATTCAGAAAGAGCTGAAGGTGTCACTGGCATGACAGAGAATATCACTAAAGTCAATGCCGACGATATCTGGTCAATGGGTTACACTGGCGATGGCGTTGTCGTTGCTGTCATCGACTCTGGCGTCAACTACAATCACGTTGACGTTGCAAGTCATTTATGGGATGGCGGTGCAGAGTTTCCTCATCACGGCTACAACACCTACGACGGCAACAACAATCCGATGGACAAATTCGGTCATGGTTCACACTGTGCTGGTACAATATGTGGCGATGGCACATCAGGCACCAAAACAGGCATCGCTCCTAAAGCGACTTTGATGTGCGTCAAAAGCGTCAGCGACGAAGGTACAGGAACAGCACATAATATCAACAGCGGCATGGAATGGGCCGTTGAACACAATGCCGACGTATTGAGCATGTCGTTAGGTGTCACAATGCCTACAATATCAGAGAAGACAATGTTACGCCGCAGTTGTGTTACAGCTTTAGAACTAGGTGTAGTGGCATCCGTTGCAGCAGGCAACTATGGTGGCAACGATTACATGATGATAAAACCTGTTCCTGAAAACATCATCATTCCTGGCGGCTGCCCTCCTCCATGGCTCAGCCCTGACCAAGAAGCTAACGCCGGCGGATTGTCATGCGTCGTTTCTGTAGGCGCCGTCGATTACAACGATAATCCAGCCGACTTCTCTTCAAAAGGACCTGTCACTTGGGAAAACTCAGAATTCAACGACTATGTATATAATAACGGAGAATCAATAGGTCTCATTCGTCCTGACATTTGTGCACCAGGCGTGTCAATCATTTCCCTCGATTATTCTTCAAACAATGGTCATGCATCAATGAATGGAACATCAATGGCAACACCTTGCGTAGCTGGTATCATGTGCCTCATGCTTGAAAAAGACCCAAGCCTCACCCCTGCCGACATCTGCAGAATATTAGAAACAACAAGTGTAAAACTAACTGAAACAAAAAGTAATAAGACAGGTACAGGTCGTGTCGATGCTTTGGCAGCAATGAATGCAATAGATAACGGCAAATTCAACTTCGTCAAATGTGCTATCAATGATAAAAACGGCAATGACAACCAAAACATCAATGCAGGCGAAAGCGCAAATATCGACATCACTTTCAACAACGACTCAGATGAAAACTTCAGCAATGTGAAAGCCGTATTGAGATGTAAGAACAACCTAGTCACAATTACAGACTCTATCGCTCAGTTAGAAAATATCAAGGCTAAAGAAAATGTCAAAATAGAAAACGTATTCGCAATCACATTGGATAAAAACGCAACACCTAAGACATTACTGGCCTTTGACGTTTATTTCTATAACGAAAACAATGAACAAATTTCATATCTAAGAGCTCCTGTTTATGCAAGCGGTTCTGAAATACAGTTCTCGTCTTTCATCATCAAGAACGATAATAATGGTAACGGATTACTTGAAGCAGGCGAAACAGCCGACCTCGGAATCGTATTGAATAATATCGGCAATGAAATAGCCGTCGGATTGAAAGGCATCATTTCTTCAACAAACGAAAAACTCACTATCAACAACAAAGAAGCTGAATTCAACAGCATAGGCGAAAACACATCATCAGTGGCTTTATTCAATGTGACATTAGCAGAAAACGCTGGTGATAACTTCAAACTTCCTATCGAAATAAATGTCAGCGACGTTTTCAACAACACTTATAAATTTGAAGGCACTTACAAAAAATCTTGCGAGATATCATTCGAACTCTATGACACTAGCGGTGACGGATGGAACAAAGCTGCTCTTGTTGTCAAATACAGCGACGGCACTCCTGACGAAGCATTCACAATCCTCGATGGCAAGACAAAGACATACAAACGTAAAATCGCTAATGATGTAGAAGTGACATTAGAATGGGTGAAAGGCTCTTGGGACTTGGAAAACAGCTTTATCATCAAAAATGAAAACGGCAACATCATCTATCAAAACGGCGGTTTCCTCAACAATGGCTTCATCTATTCTTGGATTAACAATTGCTCTTGTCTTAACAACAGCTTCGAAATGTGCGACCCTATAGAAAACATGAAAGCCGATGTCAACAAAAACAACGTCATCTTAACATGGACAGCCCCTGCTGACGAAATCATCAAATATGAAATATACCGCGACACCAAACTCATAGGCGAGACAGACGGACTTTCTTTCGTCGACAGCGAAATTGAACATAACAGAGCGTTCTCTTATACTTACAGCGTGAGACCTGTCTACGAAGAATGTTATGGCACATTCAAGAGCGTTCTCGCACAATGGGGCGTAGATATTAACGAATATTCACATAATGCTAACATCAATATATATCCAAATCCAACTAACGACAAACTTTATATCGTAACAGAAACAGAAATCGAAGACATTGTCGTTTATGATATTTATGGAAGACACCAAATCACTGAGACACCAAGTCACCAAGATAATTTGACAATTGATGTAGCGAATTTAAAATCTGGAATTTATTTCGTTAAGATAAATACAAACGAAGGTAATATAGTTAAGAGAATTATTAAGCAATGAGCTATGGGCTATGAGCAATTGTAAATTGAAACTGCTCACAGCTCAAAGCCCGTTGCTCACAGCAAAAAAATAAAATCATGAAAAAGACATCAATCCTCACATTACTTCTCCTCTTCTTATGTAATATAGGATTTGCACAAAATGCAATCGATTCTAGATTACAAGAGGTTTTAAGCCAAAAAGGCGATGATATGATTCCTATCAACATTGTCTTTAAATCACAAATAGATTTAGCGAAGCTCAGAACTCGCGCTGCATCTACACTCGACAAAGAAGTAAAACGTAATATGCTCGTCGATGAACTCAAGCTGTTCTCAGAAGAAAAACAACAAGAAGTTTTATCGATACTTAAAGCTGAGACAAGAAGTTCTAAAGTAACAAATATTAAAACACATTGGCTTTCAAATGCCATCAGCTGTACCGCTGACCGCAACGTCATTTATCTTCTTGCAGAACATCCAGACATCGCTCTTATCGGTTATGACGAAATGGTAAAAATGGTTCCAGATGTTAGTCAACAGTCAACTGAAGATGTACAACAGACAAGAAGCGATGTAACCGATATGACTGACAATATTCTTATGGTCTATGCCGACCAAGTTTGGGAGATGGGCTACACTGGCAAAGGCGTTCTCGTTGCTGTCATCGACTCTGGTGTCAACTACAACCATGCTGACTTAAAAGACCACTTATGGGACGGCGGCGCACAATATCCATATCATGGTTATAATACAGTTAACGACAACTACGACACAATGGACAGATACGGTCACGGCACTCACTGCGCTGGCACTATCTGTGGCGATGGCACTTCAGGACTTATTACAGGCATGGCACCAGATGCGACTTTGATGTGCATCAAGGCTCTCGACGACTACGGTTCAGGAAGCACAAGCAGCATCAACTTAGCAATGCAATTCGCCATCGAAAACCATGCTGACATTTTAAGCATGTCATTAGGCATCCTAGCACCAAGCGTTGCAAACAAGACATTGTTACGCAATACCTGTGTCAACGCTTTGGAACTCGGTGTGGTAGCATCAGTAGCTGCTGGTAACTTCGGCACCAACTTAACTCCTCAAATGCAAGTGCCTAATAATATCTTAGCTCCAGCCAACTGTCCTCCACCATGGTTACACCCTGACCAACAAGTCAACCCAGGCGCATTGTCATGCGTAGTGGCTGTTGGTGCTGTCGACTATTTCGAAAACATGTACGACAATGGTTCCAAAGGTCCTGTCACATGGACAGATACTGAATTCAACGACTATCCTTACGGCGGAGAAAACATCGGACTCATCCGTCCTGACGTATGCGCTCCTGGCGTCGGCGTGAAGTCACTCGACCACGATTCCGATTACGGATACAACCTAAAAACAGGTACTTCAATGGCTGCTCCATGTGTAGCTGGCGTCATGGCTCTTATGTTGGAAAAGAACCCTGACCTCACTCCTGCTGAAATCTGCATGACATTGGAAACAACAGCAAAAAAACTTACCGAAACAAAAAGCAACAACATAGGAACAGGTCTCATCGATGCTTTCAAAGCAATAACAAGCATACGAATCGGTGATTTCTTATTGAATGAATTTACAATCAACGATACTGAAGCTAACGGCAACTCTCAAATAAATGTAGGAGAAACTGTCAAGATAAGCCTCAACATTCACAACGATTCAGAAAAAGAATACAACAACATAAAAGCTGTCATCTCTTGCAAAAACGAATTTGTGACAATCACAGATGCTGAAGCCGTCATTGAAAACATCAGTGCCAATGACGACATCATTCTCACCGATGAGTTTGAACTGGCTGTTGACAAAAACGCCGACTACAACTCTAGCCCTTATATAAATTTGAGTTTCTACGATGAAAACAACGCTATAATAGCAGAGACAGGCTTCTCTTTAAATATAAAAGGTAACGAACTAGAATTCGCTTCATTCATAGTTAAAAACGATAACAACGGAAACGGAACTCTCGAAGCTGGTGAAACTGCTGACCTCGGAGTCGTGTTAAACAATATCGGCAACGAAATCGCTGTCAAAGTAAAAGGCACCTTGTCAAGCAGTGGCGAAGGTATCACCATAAACCAAGCAGAATCAGAATTCAGTTCTATCGGTAACGACGCATCTGGCGTTGCTTTCTTCAATATAACATTGGCTGAAGGCTTATCTGACATAAATATACCATTCAGCGTAAAGACATCCGACTTAGTTGGAAAAGAATACGAATTCACACACAACTACGCACTTTCTTGCAATTATATCTTCCAGCTTCAGGATTCTTATTCAGATGGCTGGAGCGGAGCTGCTCTCTTGGTGAAATATGACAACGGCAAGCCAACAGATACTTTGACAATAACATCGGGAGGATTCCAAGAATTCCGTATCAACATTGAATCAAATGTGGAAGTGACTTTAGAATGGATCGGCAAAGACGAATACGACAAAGAATGTAGCTTCATCGTGATGAAAGAGAATTACGTTGTTGTTTATATGAGTCCAACATTATCACCAAACAGTTCTGTATTATGCACTTGGGTCAACGATTGTTCTTGCAAAAGCGAATATTATGAAATGTGCAATGCTGTCAAAGACCTTAATGGCGAAGCAAATGAAAATGACATCGTGTTGAGCTGGTCAACAGACAACAGACAACAAACAACGGTTTATGAAGTTTATAGAGAAACCGTTCTTTTAGGCACAACAGAAGAGACAACTTTCATTGATGAGAACATGAAAGGAGAACACACCTACAGCGTCAGAGCTATTTACGAAGACTGCAATGGTTTGTTCAGCGATGTCACTGTTAAAAACACCGTTGCTATTGGCGAAACTTGTTTAATTAATGCTTCTATTTTCCCTAATCCATCGAAAGATAATTTCACAATAGTATGCGACGATATGACTTATGTAACAATATATAATATCGTTGGAAGTAAGATTATGGAATCTAATGTTGATGGTCAATTATACGTCATCAATGGTCTTAAATCTGGAGTTTATTTCGTTGACATCAAAACTACAGAAGGAAACATTGTTAAGAGAATCGTGAAACTTTAATCATAAGACGCCTAGACACTAAGACACCGAGTCGCCAAGGGAATTAAAACCTGGAGGCTCGGTGTTTTGTTTTTCTGTCCACTAATAAACACTAATCCTACACTAAACTTTCGTGGTCTTTCGTGCTATTTCGTGGATAGTTTTATTTATTATTTAATTCGTGGATTATTTTCTCAATACTGATGCCTTCAGCTTCAGCGGTATAGTTTCTTACAAGACGATGGCGTAATATTGGAAGCGCCACTTCTTGCACGTCTTCGATGTCTGGAGAAAGTTTTCCTTTCAGCAAAGCATTAGCTTTGGCACCTATTATTAGATATTGCGAAGCGCGAGGGCCAGCTCCCCAACTGAGGTATCTGTTGCTCCATTCGTGAGCGCGCTCAGTACCAGGTCGCGTGCTCGACACCAGACCTACCGCATATTCATAGACGTTGTCAGCCACAGGAACACGGCGTACCAAATTCTGGAAATAAACGATCTCCTCTGCAGTCATCACTGGATTTATGTCAGTAACTTTCGCCGAAGTAGTGCTTTTCACGACTTCTATTTCCTCTTCGTATGAAGGATAATCCAGTTTGAGGTTAAACATGAAACGGTCGAGCTGAGCTTCTGGAAGCGGATATGTTCCTTCTTGTTCAATCGGGTTCTGTGTCGCTAAAACGAAGAACGGCTCTTGCAACTTATATGTCTTTCCTGATACTGTGACGTGTTTTTCCTGCATCGCTTCAAGCAGAGCAGCCTGTGTCTTAGGCGGCGTTCTGTTAATTTCGTCAGCTAATATTATATTGGAAAACACAGGTCCTTTGATGAACTTAAACTGACGTGTATCATCGATTATCTCTGTTCCGAGAATATCGGAAGGCATAAGGTCTGGAGTGAACTGAATTCTGTTGAAAGAAAGCCCTAGAACACGTCCTATTGTACTTACCAACAATGTCTTGGCGAGACCTGGTACGCCAACTAACAACACATGACCTTGACAAAACACAGATAATATTGTGTTATGAATTATTTCGTTCTGTCCAATGATGACTTTCGAAATCTCTTTCTTAAGCTGTTCATATTTTTGTACTAGTGCCTTGGCACCTTCCACATCTGACTGATACATCTTTATTTTGATTTTTGATTATTATTCAACAAAATTCCATTCAAATCTAAAGTCGCAGTCTTTAAAATCGTCGCAGACTCTAATATAAGCCTTGCCAGATTTTGACGAAATCCAGTTATTTATTATCTCTTCACGTTTCTTCTGTATCGCTAAGTCACGGATAAGAGTGTAGTCTTCTTTCAAGTTTGCCTTATGAGGTTCTGTCTTCTTTTTAAGATATATCAAACGACAAGCGTCTTTATTGTCTGACGTTTTCATTGGCACAGCTGCGCTAATATCACCTACTTTCATTTTATTAACAACTACAGAAACTTGTTGATCAAGTTCTGAAGCATCAAACAAAGTTCCGCCTGTTACAGGATTTACGAGAATTCCGCCATTTATTCTGTCTTTATCATCACTGAAACGGCGTACTGCCTCATCGAATGTAAGGCTGTCGTTATGAATAAGTGTTGCTATAGAATCTAATTCATCATAAGCCTCTTGTAAGGCTTCAGCAGCCACTTTCACAGTAAGCAATATATGACGTACGTTAACGAAATCACCGCGACGTTCTATCATCTGAATGATATGGAAACCGAATTCGGTCTCAACGACTTCCGATATTTCGCCATCGCGTAAATTAAAAGCTGCAGCCTCAAATTCTGGAGCGAACTCACCCCTGCCTGTAAATCCCAACTCGCCGCCTTTCTTTGCAGAACCTGGGTCTTCTGAATAAAGCAATGCTAAAGTAGAAAAACGTTCGCCATTCAAAATACGCTTACGCAACTTATATAATCTGTCTTTAACTTCCAACTTTTGATCTAAAGTGATTGGAGGTTTCTTAACCAAATGTGCAATTTCATATTTGGAATTAACCATAGGAATACTGTCTTTAGGCATGTTGTGATACAGATTCTTAACTTCCGATGGTGTCACTTCTACATTTGCCAAAATCGTCTGCTGAACCTGCTCAACCAACATATTATCTTTTCTCATGCGAAACAATTCATCCTTGATTTCAGGCATTGTCTTCTTATAATATTTCTCTAGATTTTCCTGTGAACCGACCTGAGATATCAAATAACTTATCCAACGATCAACATCTGCATTGACCTGCTCTTCTGTAACTGTAATACTGTCCATTTCAGCTTGGTTAAGCATCAACTTTTGAAACATAAGGTCTTCAAGAATCTCACAACGAAGAGTGCTGGCACTGCCTTTTATACCACCTTGCAATCTGTATTCCAAATATCTAGACTCTATATCAGATTGAAGTATGATATTCTGTCCCACGACAGCAACCACTCTGTCTATGACCTGCGCGTCTTGAGCCTTTGCCGGTGTCATTAAAGTAAAAAACAATACTGCAAAAAACACTGCAATCTTATTACTATTTCTTCTCATATCATTAACTTGTTGTCTTATAGTCTTGTTGTCTTTAAAAAACATCAAATGCATTATCTTGAATCGCTTTTGTCTGTAGGTCATCATATAATTTTTCCAATAATTCTTTCTTTCTGTTACTCAAGATGATATATTTTATTCTGTCTGTTTCCATTTCACATGGCGACACATCACCGATAAGTCTATAACTACATATCTTTACAAGAGTATATATATCTTCATTATTAACGATGAAGAACTTTTTATCGTTCAAGAAAGACTTATTATCTTTTATCTTCAAATCATAGGTATCGATAACTTCCTCAAAATCATGCCATTCCTTTATATTAAAATCATAACCAAGCGCATATTGATTTGCCAATGAAGTTAAAGAATCGACCATTAATGAGTCGTAATCGCGAAACAATTTTGTAAATACCCATTTCTTTTTACTGTCATTAGGAAGCGAAACGGATGCCAGTTGAACTATGTCACGATTTAATCTGAACTCAGCACTGTTATTGTTGTAATAATCATAAATCTGGTCTTCAGTGACTTCTGTATCAAGGTTTTGGTTTATCAGTTCTGTTTCGTATTTATTTATCACCAAAGAGTTACGATATTCTTCCAATCTCTTTGTGAAATCCAGTTGTTCTGGCGTAAGATTATTTTCTGCCTGACGTATCAACAGCTGATTGCGAACCCATTTATCTATATAAAACTTCGCTCTCACCACGCTGTCGTTATAGCTAATTCCTTCATAAACGATATTCTCCAGATCAGTCTTATATAGTTTCTTTCCATACACAGAGACAATGACTTCGCCTTTGTCTTCAGTTTTCTTTTCCTGACATGATGAAAAGAACAATGCAAAAATAAGACTAATCCAGAGTATACGCATTTTTATTTTTTTAATAATTTTTCTTAACTTTTTCTAAAAGCTTATGATTTATCTTTACAGGATATTTTTCTCTAAGCTGTTGTAACCAAACAGATTCTAATTCAGCTTGATAACCTGAAGTTATTAAACCTTTAGCTTCTTTGAATGACTTAGGTTCTGCTGAACGAACTTCAACGATTTTGATTATTTGAGTTGTATTATCGACAGTAGATTCAAATACTTGTAATTCGCCTTCGTTCCATGCCATTGCATCAATGTTGACATTGTCGCCTTTTTGATAGAATGAATAACGTGCTGTAGCTTTCGCTGCATTGTCTTTCAAATAAGTACGAACTGAATCTATTGTGACATCGCCGCTGAGGAATGCTGTGATTTCGTCAACATTTTCTTTGTCATTTGACATCACTACTATAGCTCTGACGCGGTCGTTCCACATATAATTGTTCTTGTTTCTTTCGTAGTATTCTTGCAATCCTGTTGTATCTTCAACAGCTTTGTTCCACACTTGTTCTTCCATCAATGAGAACAACAAGATACCATCGTGATATTCTTGTACTAAAGTCTTGAATTCTGGATATTTAGCTTCGAGGCTAGCATCTTCGTATGCGAAAACTTTTGCTTTCAAGAATGCATCATAAAGTTCGTATGCGTAAGCTGAAGATGATAAGAATCCTTGTCTTCTTTGATGACCGACGATATAGTCAACAAATTCTTCCAATTTGCATGATTCTTTACCTAATGTAAAGATAACTTTCTTATTATCAATTTCTTCTGGCTGATACATTACCATTGCCAATGTGCTGTGGATAGAAGCGATGAACTCATCTTTAAGTTTAGTATTTTCTTTAAAGTTATTGTCTTTCATGATGCGCTTCATAGCAATTTCTTCGCTTATCTTACCACGCATGTCTCTTTCGACTCTTTCTTCCAATCTTGTTTTTTCTGTTTCAAAATCAGATGGAGGTGTTGTACCAACAAGTCTTATAATGTGATAACCGAAACTTGTCTTGACAGGTTCTGAGATTTCTCCTGCTTTAAGGCCTTTTACAACTGTAATGAATTCTGGAACTATCTGATTGACTCTGAATGGGCTGAGCACGCCATTATTTGCTACTGTACCTCTGTCTTCAGAATATCTTCTTACGAAATTTGACCATTGTGATTCATCTTTCATAAGTTCATTGTAGATATTGTAAGCCTTATTTTTCAAGATTGAATCAGCTTGATTTGGATCTGCAACTAAGAATATATGCGCAGCTCTTACAAGTCCTAATGCTGGTGTTTTGCTATTCACTTTGATGATATGATAACCGAAGTCTGAACGAATCGGCATTGACACCTCACCTATTTCTGTTGTATAAACGCCTGTTTCAAAAGGATATACCATATCGAAAGCAGTGAAATAACCTAATTCACCGCGATTGCCGGTATATGCTTTTCTCACGCCTGGTATTTCTTCAATATCGCGTGCTGAAGGGTCGTCTGACATTTCCATGGCTACATCAGAGAAGTCTTCACCTTTTAATATACGTTCGCGGATTGACATCGCTTTGTTATAAGCAGCGAGAGTATCAGCTGGCAATGCTTTTGCATCACATTTGATGAGGATGTGTGCTGCATTCATGTCATACTGCATTCTTTCGTAAGCTTCTTTAACCAACTCTTCTGTAATTTCGTCATTAGAGAAATAAGGTTTTGCCAATTGGTCACGATAATTTCTTAATTCCTTAACGAAAGAAGGAACTGTATCCATCTTAAGAGATTCAGCCTCTGTTACTTTTAATTTAAAATCAATGTATAAGCCAAGATATTCATCAACATCTTTTTTATCTATAACATCTGTCTTAACATTGTTTTTTTCGTATGTATCCATAAACTCTTGTGCTGATATTTCTTTATCACCAAGAGTAATCAATGTCTTTTTAGCATAAGACTGTGCAAATAAAAATGATGGCGCCATCATAAGGAACAAAGCGATGAGCCATGTCTTGTGTGTTTGTTTTCTTATCATATTCTTTTCATTATTTAGAAAAAATAACGAGGATTTTGAAACTATATTATGTTGAACTAAGAACTTTAAGCTTTGAACTTTGAACCCTGAACCAAAAAAATAAAAAGTTCTTAGTTCAGGGTTCAATAGCCTTAGTTCAAATGCTATTATGCTTTTGTGCTATAGTTTGGTGATTCTGCTGTGATTGTGATATCGTGTGGATGGCTTTCGCGCATACCTGAAGCAGTAATCTTAATGAATTGAGCTTTTTGCAAGTCGCTGATTGTTTTTGAGCCTGTGTAGCCCATACCAGCGCGGAGACCGCCGACTAATTGATAAACGACTTCTGAGAGGCTGCCTTTGTAAGGAACGCGACCTACGATGCCTTCTGGAACGAGTTTCTTAATGTCGTCTTCCATATCTTGGAAGTAACGGTCTTTAGAACCATTTTGCATAGCTTCGAGAGAACCCATGCCGCGGTATGTCTTGAATTTTCTACCTTCGAAGATGATTGTGTCGCCTGGAGATTCGTCAACGCCAGCGAATAATGAGCCAGCCATGATTGATGAAGCACCTGCTGCGATAGCTTTCACGATGTCGCCTGTGTAACGAATACCGCCGTCAGCGATGACAGGAATGCCTGTGCCTTGGAGAGCTTGTGAAACGTTGTAAACTGCTGTGAGCTGTGGAACGCCGATACCAGCGATGATACGTGTTGTACAGATTGAACCTGGTCCGATACCTACTTTAATAGCGTCGATGCCAGTCTTAGCGAGTTCGCGTGCTGCGTCAGCTGTAGCGATGTTACCGACAACGATGTCGATGTTTTTAAATCTGCTGCGTAATTCCTTAGCGACGTTGATAACGTTTTGTGAGTGGCCGTGAGCTGTGTCGATGTTGATAGCGTCGACGCCTGCTGCTACCAATGCTTCTGCTCTTTCGATTGTGTTAGCTGCGATACCTACAGAAGC
>JAZLAL010000104.1:0-2034 GCA_045613185.1 Bacteroidales bacterium
TCCTGTGACAGACAATATCGACACAGAAGCAGAAATCAAGAAGTTGGAAGAAGAATTGGCATACGCACAAGGATTCTTGAAATCTGTTGAAGCAAAATTGTCGAACGAAAAATTCGTCAATGGCGCACCAGCAGCAGTCGTTGATAAAGAAAGAAAGAAAAAGTCAGACGCTGAAGCCAAGATTAAAGTTCTTGAACAACAGATTGCAACCTTGAAGAAATAAAATGGCTAAAGGCTAATGTCAAAAGGCTAAAGTTATTTTTAAGACACCAAGTAGAGACGTGTCAATTACACCGATGAAATGAACAAGGTGTAATTGATACGTCTTTCTTTTTGGTCAATGGTCAATGGTCAATGGTCAAAAAAATACAATACAATACAATACAATACAATACAATACAATACAATACAATACAATATCTTCCGTTATCAGCATGATAATTATTTGTTAAATTCATTAAACATTAAAATCATGAAAAGATATTTATTGTTGTTGGTGTTGGCGGTAGTGCCTGCATTAGCTATGGCGCAGTCTGAAAAAACTAACAAAGGCGCACATTATTTGGAAGTCAAGACTGGACTTTCTATCAGTGATGCTACTTCATTTCCTTCAGTGGAAAATCTTGTAAAAGGAATGAGCTTCGATATGAGGTATGCTTATGGTTTGATAAACAACTTGGATGTTGTAGCAGCATTTACGACATATAATGGTTATCAAGATATTGATCCTTTTGTAGATCCGATGTATTATAGCAATGCTTTGCAAATAGGCGTGAGAGGAAAAGTCAAATGCTTCGATTTTATGAATCTTAAACTTTCGCTTACGGGAGGTTTAGTAAATCATGCGCAGACAAAATACAGCTATAGCTATGCTGGTAATTATGTTCCTTATACGAATATGTATCTGGCGGCCTGTCTTGGTGGAATGTTTGAAGTTGATTTTGATATAAGTGAAAGAGTGTCACTTGGTTTGTTTTACGGAAGAACATCATCTATCGTCAATGCAAAATTCGGTTATACATTTGATAACACGGGACTTTCTTTGTCGGTGAGATTATAAGACTCCAAGACACTAAGTCACCAAGACGCCAAGTAGAGACGTGTCAATTACACCGATGAAATGAACAAGGTGTAATTGATGCGTCTTTCTTTTTGGTCAATGGTCAACAGTCAAAAGTCAACGGTCAAAAAAAGTTCAAGGTTCAGAGTTCTTGGTTCAAAGTTTTTTCTTATCTTTGCACAATTTATATAGTTTATAATTTTCAAAAAAATAATAATTATGTCAGATTCAGTAAAATTTATCGAAGGCGGTCTCACTTACGATGACGTTTTGTTAGTTCCTGCATACAGCAATATCATCCCAAGAGATACCAATTTAAGTACCAATTTCTCTCGTAACATTAAGATTAACATACCTATCGTAACAGCTGGTATGGATACAGTTACAGAAGCTGCTATGGCAATAGCAATCGCACAAGAAGGCGGTATCGGTGTTCTTCACAAGAACATGACTATCGAACGTCAAGCTGCAGAGGTTCGCAAAGTTAAACGTGCTGAAAACGGCATGATCATCGACCCTGTGACTATCAGAGAAAACGCTATGGTAGGTGAAGCTCTTCGCATGATGAACGAAAACCACATCGGCGGTATCCCTGTAGTCGACGCAAATAACATTTTAGTCGGTATCGTTACAAACCGTGACTTACGTTTCGTTCAAGACATGAAACGTCCTATCTACGAAGTCATGACAAAAGAAAATCTCGTTACTACAACAGAATTCACCGACTTCGCAACAGCAGCTGAGATACTTCAAAAACATCGTATCGAGAAGTTGCCAGTTGTTGATAAAGAAAATCATCTCATCGGTCTTATCACATATAAAGACATCATTAAAATCAAGGCTCGACCAAATGCAAGCAAGGACTCTCTCGGTCGTTTGCGCGTTGCCGCTTCTGTAGGTATCGCAGCTAACACAATCGAAAGAGCAGAAGCATTGGTAGCAGCAGGCGTCGACGCTATCAACATCGACACAGC